>JAURYI010000092.1 GCA_030654015.1 Methylococcales bacterium
GCTTTAGCCTCGCATTCGAGGCTAAAGCCTCTCCCACATTATATAAAAACAACGACTTACAAAATTCAAAAATTGTTTTGTGAGCTATTTTCATAATACTTTCACAGTCTCTATCGCCTAACCCAATCTACACAGTAACTAACATGAAAAAAATACTTTTTGTCAGCAGTGAAGTCTATCCCCTGATTAAAACAGGCGGTCTTGCCGATGTATGCAGCAGCTTACCTAAGGCATTATCCGAATTGGGACAGGACATCCGCATTATCATCCCTAATTATCCTTCACTAAAAACGTTCGGTGATGTGCATTTTCTGTGTTCCTTACGCATAGACAATCACCCGATTAATATCTTGGAAACCCGCATTCCTGATAGCCCTGTTATCGCGTGGCTGGTTGATTGCCCTGAATTGTTTAACACCACAGGCAATCCCTATCTTGATGAACAAGGACTTCCGTGGGCAAATAATGCCGAACGCTTTGCTTTATTTTGTCGCGTCGCCGTTGAAGTCGCTATGGATAAAGTCAATCGCAATTGGAAACCCGACATCGTACATTGCAATGACTGGCAAAGCGGTTTAGTACCCGCGCTGCTGTCAATGGAAGCCGAGCGTCCGAAAACAGTGTTCACTATCCACAATATGGCATATCAGGGGCTGTTTCCTGTGCAGAGTGTTTATGCACTTAACTTACCAGGTCAGTTGTGGAATCCAAATGGTCTGGAGTTTTTCGGAATGCTGTCTTTTATTAAAGGCGGTATTGCTTATGCGGATCGTATTACCACCGTCAGCCCGACTTATGCGCTAGAAATTCAAAGCCCCGCTTTCGGCTATGGGCTTGAAGGCTTATTAGCGTACCGCAGCAACAATCTGGTCGGTATTATTAACGGCATTGATACCCATGAATGGAATCCTGAAACCGATCCGCACATTCATCAACGTTACAGCGTCGATTCACTGTCCGAAAAACGGCACAACAAAGCAGAGTTACAACGCAGAGTCAATTTACCTGTCAACGACCATGTGCCGCTGTTCGGACTTATCAGTCGCTTAGTTGAACAAAAAGGCATCGACATGATTATCGAATGCTTGCCTGAGATGATGACGTTACCGATGCAACTGGTGTTACTGGGTAATGGTGACAAAGTATATGAACAACGCTTACAAAATCTTGCCCGTTTGTATCCTGATAAAATCGTTATCATCATCGACTACAACGAATCCTTAGCCCACCTTATTGAAGCGGGTTCCGATGTATTCCTCATGCCCTCACGCTTTGAACCTTGTGGCTTAAATCAAATGTACAGCCAGCGTTACGGCACCATTCCTATCGTCAGAAAAACAGGCGGTTTGGCAGATACCGTTGTCGATACCTTACCAGAAAGCCTTGCTAATCATAGTGCTACAGGCATTGTCTTCAAAGAAGCTCATGCAGGTGCATTACTGGAAGCCATTAAACGCACTCTATTGTTATACAGTAATCACGCTACGTGGCAACAAATGCAGACCAACGCCATGCACAAAGATTTCTCATGGCATAGAAGTGCTGAACAATACTTGGCTTTATACAACAGTATTTAGTGTCCACGAAAAACACTAAAAGCACGAAATCTGCTAAACCCAATCGTGGTGGATACCCTATTCTTGAAGGTATCCGCCCACTCCATTCGCATCTATATTTTTCGTGTCTTTCGTGCTTTTCGTGGACGACGCATTTACCAATCTATTCCTCATGATTAACACCGATGTCGTCATCATAGGCGCGGGAGCGGCAGGTTTAATGTGCGCTATCGAAGCAGGCAAACGC
Source organism: Methylococcales bacterium (assembly GCA_030654015.1). Classification (GTDB taxonomy): domain Bacteria; phylum Pseudomonadota; class Gammaproteobacteria; order Methylococcales; family Methylomonadaceae; genus UBA4132. Next base: position 1,804 of record JAURYI010000092.1, read on the forward strand.
GGCAGAAAAGTCATCGTACTGGATCACGCCAACAAAGCAGGCAAAAAAATCCTTATGTCGGGCGGTGGGCGGTGCAATTTCACCAACTACAGCGTCGAACCTGTCAACTACCTGTCCAACAACCCGCATTTTTGTAAATCTGCCCTGAGTCGGTACACGCAATGGAATTTTCTCGATTTGGTGTCGCGCTATCGTATTCCCTATCACGAACGCGAACACGGACGCTTATTTTGCAATGACAGTGCGCGGGATATTCTGGATATGCTACTGACTGAATGTGAAAACGCGGGTGTAAGCATCCAATTAAATACCAGCATTCACCGCATTGAACAACGTAATCAACAGTTCCAACTGCACACCAGCCAAGGCGAATTTGTCGCGCACTCGTTGGTAATTGCTACAGGCGGCTTGTCGATACCGAAAATGGGCGCGACTCCGTTCGGCTACAAAATCGCCGAACAATTCGGCATTAACGTATTACCGACCCGCGCGGGTTTAGTACCGCTCACTTTACAGCCTGAAGATAAAGAACAATTCTCGCCGCTATCAGGCATTGCCGTACCGTGTGTCGTCAGTGCCAATGGTCAGGCGTTTAATGAAAATATCCTGTTCACTCATCGTGGTTTGAGCGGCCCCAGCATCTTGCAAATATCATCTTATTGGCACGCAGGCGAAGCTATCAGCATTAATTTATTACCCGATAGTTCACTTACCCATGAACTGAAAAACAAACGCCAACAAAAAATCAACAGCACCCTAAAAACCATTTTACACACCTATTTGCCCAAGCATTTGCTCAGTTGTTTATTGCCTGAAAACTTACTCAACACCGCACTGCAAGACTGCTCAGACCGTCAGATTGAACAACTCGCGGAACATCTGCATAACTGGACAATCAAACCCAACGGTACAGAAGGCTACCGCACCGCTGAAATTACCCTAGGCGGCGTTGATTGCAATGAATTGTCGTCCAAAACCATGGCAAGCACCAAAGTATCAGGGCTGTATTTTATCGGCGAAGTGGTGGATGTCAGCGGTTGGCTGGGCGGCTATAATTTTCAGTGGGCGTGGTCGTCGGGATGGTGTGCTGGACAAGTTGTGTAGGTTGGGTTAGCGATAGCGTAACCCAACATTAGTAGTACAATCACACGATACTAACTATTTACTGATAAGGAGTAATAACCATGCGCTATTTACACACCATGATCCGTGTCCGTGATTTAACAGAATCGCTGGATTTTTTCTGCAATAAACTGGGGCTGGTTGAATGCAATCGCCACGAAAGTGAACAGGGTCGCTTCACTCTGGTTTACTTGCACGCGCCAGAAGATGTGAGTCAAGCCGTACTCAAACAAGCCCCGTTACTGGAACTCACCTACAACTGGGAGACTGAGGACTATACAGGCGGACGTAATTTCGGGCATCTTGCGTATGAAGTCGAAGATATTTATGCCACCTGTCAAAAACTGATGGATGCAGGTGTGGTGATTAATCGCCCGCCGCGTGATGGGCACATGGCATTTGTACGCTCCCCTGACGGCATTTCTATTGAATTTTTACAAAAAGATGAAGCCTTAGCTCCACAAGAACCGTGGCTGTCTATGGCAAATACAGGCAGTTGGTAAACCTGCATGGGCAAACGATACTGAGACTGTAAAAGTATTGGATTTTGGAATCAAAACTCATGAGTTTTGACTCCTGCATCATAGACAAATCAATACGCTAACAATAACATTTTGATGGTTTTTGAATACTTTCACAGTCTCTACAGCGTTTGCCCTGATGCTGACAACTTAGCTCGTTATAACCATGGCAATAAATACGACAACGCCAGTTACCGTAGAATACAGCGTCATTTTGCGGTATTTGGGCAGTTGCCACGCCATAATAAATCCCGTCACTAATAGCATGAATAAAGATGTTCCCAATACAACGGCATATATTTTAAACGCAGGCGCACCGTTCGCAGTGTGTAATTCCAGTAAGCGTTTAGACCAATCAGCTTTTCGTACGGTCAGCTTAGCTTCGGTTGTCTGAGTGGATTCCAGCGTCACTCTTAACGCCGCACCGCGCCAGTTTAATTCGATGAGCTTATCGGTACTTTCGTTGCTTGCCTCCCCTGTTGGCGGCGAGAGTTGTAACTTCTGCAACTCCTGCGTCACAAAATCGGTCAATGCAGCATCCTCTTTTGGCAATGGCGCAGTTAATGGCAGCGTATACACCTGTGTGTCATAACCGCCTTCAATACCCAGCGTATACAGTGTTCCTGTGACCAGAAACATCAGCGCAATCGGAAAAATAAAAGTCGCAAGTATTAAATGTACCTGCATGAAAAAGAGACGATTAATTTTAATCATGAATAAACCTGTTGGTGGTTGAAGTGATTTGGGTGCGAGTTTGCTATATTACGCAGTTAGCGCGTTATACATCACACCAGTCTACGATGTTAAAGACGATTTGCCAATATCCACTAACCCTAACAGAACATTGCGTAATATTCACACCCACATGAATTTCCTATTAAAAAACGCTATCTTACTTTCTGCTATTTTTGTTATCACTACTGCCATAGCGGACGATGATGACGACAAACAGCCCAGCCAAGAAGCCCAACCTGTCGCAGGTCAATCAGGCATTAACTTGGATGCCAAAGCCCAGCAACATTCAGGGCTGGAAACCATAAAACTGCAACCTGCCACTTATCACGCCGAATTTACCGCGTATGGCAAAGTGTTAGCCATGCAACCGTTAATCGAATTACGCCACCGCTATTTAGTTGCGTTGACTGAACGCAACGCAGCTCATGCGAAATTTAACCAAGCTGAACAAAGCGTACATCGTCAGCAAGCTCTGTATCAAGAAGGCATCAGTGCAAAACGCCATTTGCAAGAACAGCAAGCGCAATGGCAAATCGACAAAGCACAACTGGAAGCCACGCATTTTCAAGATCAAACCCTTAAAGAGCAAGCTCAGCTGACATGGGGTAACACCTTGGCAGAATGGGCGTTATCCAGCAATAGCAAACAGTTCAATGCCTTGTTATCAGGGCAGCAAAAACTCTTACAAATCACCTTGCCCAGTAATCAACAATTAGCCGATGAACTCAAAACCATTGTAATTGCCGCCTCTGGCAATCGCAGCAAAGCCCAAACCGCGCAACTCATTTCATCCGCGCCACAAACCGATGCCAGCAGCCAAGGCAACAGTTATTTTTTCCAAACCGCCGCAAAAAATATCAGCATCGGTATGGCAGTCACCGCATGGTTACCTGAACAGGATAAACAATTATCGGGTGTGATGATGCCAAAATCAGCGTTATTGTGGTCTATGGATCAAGCGTTTGTTTATATCAAAACAGGCGACACCTTCAGCCGCCGAACTATCACGCATTATGCAATCAGTAATGACGGTTATTTTGTCAGTGAAGACCTGAAACCCGATGAAGAACTGGTGGTTACAGGTGCGCAGATGTTGTTATCCGAAGAAATGCGCGGACAGATTCCTGATGAGGATTGATGATTGTGGCATCAAAACGTCTGCCACCCGCCACCCAACACCTTATACAGCAACACTACATCCGCCGAGGTTTTCGCGCTACTGCTGACTAACGCGCTTTGTGCCTGATAGAGTGCTTGTTGGCTTTGCAGTACATTAATAAAATTGCTTAAGCCTTTTTCATAACGCATCGTGGCTAATTGTACGGCTTGCTGATTGGCGGTGACGGCTTGTTGTAGGGATTGGTGTTTTTGCTGTTCTTTACGGTAAGAAACCAGCGCGTCTTCGACTTCTTTAAACGCGGTCAAGACGGTTTTTTGATAACCAATCAGACTTTGCTGGTACTGGGCTTCTTTGCTTTTGATATTAGCGTTGAGTTTGCCCCAGTTAAACAGCGGTGCAGTCAATGTCGCACCGACTGACCACGATTTGCCGATAGGCGTAAAGTCAGTGATACGGGTATTTTGCAAGCCGATAAACTCAGCTAAATTGAATTTTGGATACAACTCAGATTCAGCAATCCCAATTTGCGCATTGGCGGCAGCGAGTTGACGCTCTGCATAGCGAATATCAGGGCGGCGTTGTAATAGCTCAGACGGCAAGTCGGGCATCACCGTCGCTTTCACCATTGGGATACTCGCCACAGGTGCTAACCGTGCCGCTAATGCGTCAGGTTGTTTAGCCAATAATAAACTCAGCGCATGAATAGCTTGTTGCACCGCAGTTTCATAGCTGGGCAATTGCGCTTCGGTGGTCGCCAGTTGCGCTTGCGCTTGCGACACTTCCATCATATCCGCCAAGCCCGCTTGCTGGCGGACGTTTAATAAATTCACCGTATCTTGTTGATTGCGCAGATTGGCTTCGGTAATCACGATTAGCTGTTGATTGCCGCGCAGTTCGATGTAATTACGCGCCACTTCGCCCAGTAAAGTCACCATGACATCGTGCCGATGTTCAATTTCACTGTCAATGGTGGCATCAGCGACTTCTATCGCCCGTTGCACACCACCGAAAAAATCCAGTTCCCATTGGGCATCAACACCGAATTGCAATAAATTGATGATTTGACTACCAAAACCAAAACCGCCCGCTTGTGATGTGGATGAGGTGGAGGCGGAAGAATTCAGGCGACGATTGATATTACTGTTACCCGATAAGCTGGGCAAACCAGAGGCAACTGTTACCGTGCGTTGCGCCCGTGCATCTTTGATACGGTCTAGGGTTTGTTTTAAATCCAGATTGGTATTGATAGCATCGACTATCAGTTGATTCAGTATCGGATCATTAAAATTCTGCCACCATTTTTCCAGTGCCATAGGATGGGCTGACGCAGGAAGCCCATCGTTCGCGATTGATGGGCTTCGTACCTCAGCCCATCCTATAGAACTCCATTGTTTAGGTGTGGCAACTTCTGGTTTTTGATAATCAGACCCGACAACTACGCAGCCTGTCAATAAGACCGAAAAAACCAGCGCGTAACGCCTCATAAACCTTTACCTGTAGCGGCTTGGGTTTCAATAAACACATCCATTTGCTGACCGATATAGAACGGTAATTGTTTACGGTCAAAACTGTACAGAGCTTGTAAAACGCGGGTATCGACGCGCTCGGTGCTGTCACCTGTCAGGGATTTTTTCGGTATCACAAACGGTTCTAAGTAGGCTAATTCCAGTTCAACTTTAAACGCCCGATTGCCGCGTAAATACGCCACGGCTTTGGTGTGTTTATCAAATCGCCACGCATCATTCTCATCAATATCGACACGCACATGAAGCTGGTCGATATTACCGACCAACATCAGCGGAATGGTTAATGCGCCCGCTTGCGCAAATTCCCCTGCCCTGATATTGACCTGTAAGACTTCACCATCAATCGGCGAACGCACGATTAAGCGTTCCAAAGTTGTTTTACTATTGGCAATACTGGCTTGTGCTTGCTGCACGACGGCTTTGGCACTGTCTAATTTAGCTTGCGCAATAGCGACCGCGTTATGTCGGCGCAGTAATTCTTCCCGGCTGATAGCGCGTTTATCGGTCACGGATTCGGCTAAATTTTCCAGTGTTTGGGTATCAATCAGTGCGGCTTTGGCTTCGTTGACACTGGCACTGGCTTTGGCTAAATCGGCTTCTTTGATGGCTAAATCAGCGCGGGTATCGCGTTCATCCAAATAAAACAGCGGCGACCCTTCCTTAATCGCATCCCCCACTTTAACAGCGACGCGGGTCACAATACGAGGCAATGGCGTACCAATGGCGATATTCTGGCTTTTGGCTTCAATAATGCCTGCACCCGCAATAAATTCTTTAAACGGTGAAAAAGACGGTTCGGCGACCGCTTGGGCAATCGGCATCGGCTGATTACTGCTGACCACGGTATAGCCTGCGAAAAATAAGCCGACAAGTGCCAGTAAAGGCAGTAGATATTTCATAGTTGACCTTAACAGCAACAAGGCGGGTTATCACTGGAATGCGCCGCACTTTTGGTTTCTGCGACAGGTCTTAACGTCCCTGATGGATGACACCATGTGTTTGCAACTTGTTCTTGGGCTGGAGCAATGCCGATAAATTGCTCGTTATACACGTCGCTGGTGAGTAGCTGATAACTGCGTTCACACACTGCCATGCGTTGCCCGCGACAAAAGACATGACCTTCATCATCATAGACTTTGCTGAATGAACCTTTATAAATCACCGCGTGTCCTTTATCCAAACAGGGAACGGGTTGCGGTTTAGTGGCGGTAATCGTTACCGCACGGAACTCAATACCTTCAACGACTTGCCACGGTTGCGCGTCCCATTTGTCCAGAGTAACCGCGACAAAACCCGCTTCGACAAAGGCTTGTAAAAAATCATGCTCCAGCAACGCGCCAGAAATACACCCGCTCCACAAATGCGCGTCGTCTTTCAGGTGTTGCGGCACAGGTTCATCACTGACAATATCCGAAATAGCCACCCGTCCACCTGCTTTGACAACACGGAAAATTTCTTGGATGAGTTGTTTTTTATCGCTGTCATGGACGAGATTCAACACGCAATTAGACACTACCAAATCAACGCTATTATCAGCAATCAGCGGCTGGGTTTTGCGTTGTTGTTCTTGCCATGCGCGTAACGCCAACACGTCTTCGGCGCAACGCACGGGATTTTCTGCCAGATGTTGATTCATTGCCGTCAAATCTAAAGCGAGGTCTTGAATCTGTCCTTTCACAAAATGCACACGGTCTGAACCAATTTTTTCTGCCATTTCTGGCTGATATTTTCGCGCCAGTGTCAACATATCATCATTCATATCCACGCCGATGACGCTGCCTGAATCGCCGACTAATTGCGCTGCCATGTAACAGATTTTGCCCGAACCAGAGCCTAAATCCAGCATCACATCGCCCTTGCGCACATAACGGGACGGGTCGCCACAACCATAATCTTTGTCGATAATTTCCTGTGGCAAAATGGCTAATAATTCGCGGTCATAATCGACGGGACAACATAAATCGGCTTGCACCTGTTCCGCGCCTTGTGAATACCGTGCTAATACGCCTGTTTCTACGCTCATGTTAAACCTCTTATTCGTTGGTGATGCTACCCGTACAACTACTGCCCTGCCCTGCGGTGCAGCCGTAACAATGTTGCTGGGTGGCAATGGATTGACCGAGTAATTCGGATACGTCTGTGATGTGTCGCGGTTGTGTCGCGCCTAACGGCAGTTTGAGCATTTGATTAAAATCACAATCATACACAAAGCCCTGCCAATCGACGCTTAAGGTGGTTCTGCACATGACACTGGCTAATGCGTCTGGATTAAAATTGGTTTTCAACAGCCTCATATAATCGTCAAACTGCCCTGTGCTTAACAACACACTGCCAAAGCGTTGGATGGGTAAGTTAGTGAGCGCGTAAAGCTGATTGAAAACAATACCATACTGTTCATATAAATGTTGCTTATAGGCTTGTTCAAGTGCGTGTTGCGGTGGCGGTAAACTCGCGCCTTGCGGATTAAACACCAAATTCAAAATGAGCGAGCTATTCGCCTGACCGTAACCCAACGCATTTAATTGCTGTAAGGCAATAATACTTTTATTAAACGTGCCTTTGCCGCGCTGTTTATCGACATTATCCTGTAAATAACACGGCAAGGACGCGACAATGTCCACTTGTTGCGCGGCTAAAAATTCGGCTAAGTCTGAATAACCGTCTTCTAATAAAATCACCAAGTTGCAACGGTCTATCACTTTGACGTTACGAAGCCGCGCTTGTTCTACCAGATAGCGAAACTGCGGATTCATTTCAGGTGCGCCGCCTGTTAAATCCAGCGTGTGGATGGCGTGTGTATCAATGAACGCCAATACCTCATCAACGGTTTTTTTGTCCATCAATTCTGTGCGTTTCGGTCCTGCATTAACGTGACAATGCGTGCAACTCAGGTTACATAAATAACCCAAGTTGACCTGTAACACGCTCAGCGCGTTGCGCGTAATGCGCGGAAAATCACTGGCTTTTAAATACGGGGCGGAATCACGCATGGCTGATTTATTTCCATATCTTCACGATATTGGTGTAATCATCCGTCCATGGGTGCATATCAAAATATAAGGGCATAGTTTGCCAAGTACCCAATAAACTCAAGGTGAGCGGCGTGAGGGTTTCGGGTTGTCTTGCTATCACCACCCAGTCAGTATCAACCACCAGCGGCATAGCTTCTGGGGCTTTAAATTCTTGGATTAGCACGGCAAAATGGGCTTGTTCAGCATGAATAGACAGCACTTTTTTCAGAGCCAAATGGCGGTTGGTAATGTGAAATGCCAGTATGCCGTTGGGTTTTAGCTTTTTGAAATACAGTTCCATTGCTTCTTTGGTGATGAGATGCGTCGGCACCGCATCGGAGCTGAACGCATCCATCATTAATAAATCAAAATGCTGGTCGGGTTCTTTTTCTAATGCTAAGCGAGCATCACCAACGCGCATAGTGGCATTGGGCAGACAACGGCTGAGGTAAGTAAAATAATCGGTATTTTTAGCAATATCAATGACTAACGGATCAATTTCATACAATGTCCAGTGTTGATTGGGTTTGGCATAACAGGCTAAGGCCCCCGCACCTAAACCGACCACACCGATGTTCCAATTCGCACTAGCCGTATCAAAGGTTTTGAATAACTGCCCCATCGGACCGGGTTGGCTGTAATAGGTCAGTGGAATTTTTGCCAGTGGTTCAGGCAAGCGTTGTGCGCCGTGTTTAGTCGTACCATGAAACAGTTCATGATACATTTCAGGCTGGTTATTCTCATCGGTCAAGACGCTTTCACGCACTGCCATGACACCAAAAAAACTACGCTCTTGGTAAAGCGTATGTGACGATAATCCGTGTAAACTCAAGGCTAAAAACATGATTACGCCGATGGTCAGCGCGTAACTCAGGGTTTGCTTTCTTAGAAAATAAACCAATACGCTGAGGGCGATTAAACTGAGCGCGATATTGTCGAAATATTGCAGTAAGTCATTAACACTGGCATACAAAATTAAGCCGATGCCCAGTAATACTACAGGCACAATGAATTGCCATTGCAGGCGCGTGGTCACCAACCACGGACGCAGCAATAACGCGGCAACTATCATCAATGGGTATTCATAAATGCCGTCAAACACAAACGGTGCGACGAAGGTATTAAACATTCCGCCTAACATCCCCGCAAACGACATAATCAGGTAGAAACTGGTTAAATGTTGCGTCGGCGGTCTGCCTTTGGCAAGTTCACCATGACACACCATGATGGCAAAGAAAAATGCCAAAACGTGCAGGATGAGATACACCCAATACGGCAAATCAGCTGGATTAACAAAGGCGTAGGCAATAAATGGAATTAATACCAAAGGTTGCAGCTTCACCATCCACGGGTGCAGAGTGTCGTTCCATTGCGAAAATACGATAATAAACGACAGCAAATAAACGGTCAGCGGAATAATCCACAACAGCGGCACAGAGGCAATATCGGTGCTGATAAAATTGGTTAAGCCCAATAATAAGCTGGAGGGAACAAACGCTAACGCCAGCCAGTGCAGTTTTGTTGCCCACGTTAAATCATCTGCGACAGGTGTTTCTATGATAAGCGCGTTATCAGGTTGTTGGCGTTTCCATAACGACAACGCACAGGTAGCAATCAATACACATAACAGCACATAACCGATACTCCAATAGCTTTGCTGATTGGCTAAGCCGATAGTTGGCTCTAATAAAAACGGATAACTGAGTAAAGCGAGCAGACTGCCTGTGTTACTGGCAGCATAAAGAAAATACGGATCATCACTGCTTTCATGCCCGATATTTGAAAACCATTTTTGTATCAATGGCGCAGTAGTAGATAGCACAAAAAACGGCAAGCCTATTGACAAAAATAATGTCCAGCATAGCCACAATGTCGGATTGCTGTCAGTGGGCGGAATAGTATTGTCAGGCAAGGCAACGGGCAACGCTAATAGGCTGATTAAAATAACCGCGAGGTGAATTAAAATTTGCGGGCGATTTTGATAGCGAGTAGACAATGCGTGCGCATAAAGATAACCCAAAAATAAAATGCTTTGATAAAACACCATGCAGGTATTCCATACCGCAGGTGAACCACCTAATAACGGTAATAAAATTTTACCGAACAGCGGTTGTAACACGAACATCAAGGACGCACTGACAAATAATGTGCCGGCAAATAAGACGATGGTGGAAAGGTGGCGATTGTTTTTTAATTCTTGGCTCATTAGTTATCGCTTGGTTGGCTGATAGTTTTTAATGAGGCAATGATAAACCATTTGTGGCAACACGCGGTATTTTGAGTGCGGCGCGGCACAAAAGAAAGGGAGAGTAAGCGGTTATCTGTAGGAGGGTATAAAAACAAACGGCAACTCACAGATGGGAGTTGCCGTTTGAAGGTAGCATTTAGATGAGTGTTACATCTTCTGCTTGTGGTCCTTTTTGGCCTTGAGTAACAGTAAACTGAACTTTTTGACCTTCGTCTAGCGATTTGAAGCCAGAGCTGTTGATGTTACGAAAATGAACGAAAACATCAGGGCCGCCTTCTTGTGAAATAAAACCGAAACCTTTTTCTGCGTTAAACCATTTAACGATACCAGTAGTCATTGTGAAATCCTGTAAAAATAAGTAATTAATGCCTTTTGCAAGGCGGGTGTAGTGGCGCTGTAAAATTTAAAAACTTTATGATAACAGGACGAGCAATCACAGAAAAACTTCGTAGAGATAAGCATAACGGTAGATCAATTTCAAGCTGGGTGCATTGTATAGCCGTACCTTAAGTAATGTCAATCTTTATCCTTTTGCTACTTGGCATTAACAAGAGTCAAACTTCACGTTCAATAAAAATAGTTATACCCTGCATGACAAACAAATGTACATTTATAAGCAGTGTCCCTTATTGAGTATCAATTATATGAAGCGTTTTAATCTGGCTTTGCGTCTATTGTGGCGTGATGGTCGCTCTGGCGAATTAACTATTCTGGTACTGGCGTTGCTGATTGCAGTCACCAGTTCAACCGCTATCGCGTTATTTTCCGACCGCCTGCAAAACACCATGACCACACAAGCGGCGGAGTTTTTGGCAGCGGATTTGGTTATTACCAGTCCGACAGAAATACCCGCCGCGTGGCAACAGCAAGCCGCACAACTGCAATTAAGTCAAGCACGCACTACGGAATTTTCCAGTGTATTAATGGAACATGAGGAAATATTGTTAGCCAGCATTAAATCAGTCAGTTCAAGCTATCCATTGCGCGGCTTTTTAAAAACGCAGGCAACGGAAGACAGTGCAGAAATCGAACAGCGACAAGCTCCTGCAATCGGCACGGTGTGGGTGGAAAAACGGGTATTATCGGCATTAAAACTGCGCGTTGGCGAGTTATTGACCATTGGTGAAAAACCGTTGACGATTGCGCAAATTGTCACTTACGAACCCGATAAACGCGGCGATTTTTACAGCTTTTCACCGCGCGTGTTAATGAACGAAGCGGATTTAGCCGCAACAGGAATTTTGCAAGCGGGCAGTCATGTGCATTATTTCTTTCAGTTCAGCGGTGCTGAACAAGCCTTAGCCAATTTTAAAAACTGGAGCAAGCCGCAATTAAATCCATCGCAAAAACTGCTGGATATTCATCAAGACCGCCCTGAATTAGGCGGTGCGTTAGAAAAAGCGGAACGTTATTTGGGGCTATCCAGCATTATCGTCATTTTAATTGCAGGGGTAGCCATTGCAATGGCTACCCGCCGTTATACTAAACGCCATTTTAATGCGACCGCGTTGTTGCGTTGTCTGGGCTGTAAACAACGCGAAATAGTCTGGCTGTATACCAGTCAATTTATGATTTTAGGTGTGGTCGCCAGTAGTTTAGGTTGCTTATTAGGCTGGTTTGCGCAACAAGGTCTATTTTATTTATTGCGGGATTTATTACCCAAACAACTGGCACAGCCCAGCATCTCGGCGGTGTTGTTTGGTCTGGTGCTGGGATTAGGCGTGTTACTGGGTTTCGCTCTGCCGCCATTATTACGACTTAAACAGGTATCACCCCTGCGGGTGTTGCGCCGCGAGTTAGAGCCATTACCCGCCAGCGGCTGGTTGGTTTACGGCTTGGCATTGACGATTATCACGCTGTTAATCGGACGTTATACGCAAGACTTTATCATGACATTCACGATTGTCGGCGTGGGCGTGGGCGTATTGTTAATACTTGGCTTGTTAATGAATGCTTCATTAGTGCTGATGGCGAAGTTATTGCCGTCCATGTCCTTAGTGTGGCGGTTTGCGTTGCAGGGCTTAGTCAGAAATAATCGCGCCACCATCAGTCAATTATTGGCATTCAGTATTACGCTGCTGGCGATGATGTTGAGTTTCAGTGTGCGCACGGATTTAATTACAGACTGGCAAAAATCCATGCCGACTAACGCACCGAATCATTTCGCACTGAATATATTTCCTGAACAACAAGCCGATTTTCAGCAGGAACTCACACAACAACACATCAGCGGCAGTCAGTTTTATCCTGTGGTACGCGGTCGCTTAGTCGCTATTAACAACACGCCCGTCCAACAGGTGGTCAGTAAAGATTCACAAGGCGACAATGCCACGCATCGAGAACTCAGCTTGACGTGGACGGAAAAACTACCCGAAGACAATAAAATTATTGACGGCAGCTGGTGGACAGAAAACCAAGCAGGACAAGTATCAGTTGAAGAAAAATTAGCGCAAAGTTTAAAAATCAAGCTGGGCGATGAACTGACTTTCACTATCGGCAGTCAGCAGGTAAAGTCCAGTGTAACCAGTATTCGCAAGCTGCAATGGAATACCATGAAGCCGAATTTTTATATGATTTTCTCACCGAACACGTTGAATAATTACCCGTATACTTTTATCACCAGTTTTTATTTATCCAGCGAACAAAAACCGTTGTTAAACGCGCTGGTAAAAAAATACTCCAGCGTCACCGTGTTGGAAGTGGATTTGATTTTGCGACAAATCAACACTATCTTGACGCAACTCACCGAGGCGATTAATTATCTGCTGTACTTTGCCTTACTGGCAGGATTTACCGTGTTATGGGCGGCGGTGTATGCCAGTCTGGATAATCGCATTTATGAAGGTGCGTTAATGCGTACTCTGGGGACTGAGCGGCGATTCCTACGCACCACCCATTTTCTGGAATTCAGCGTATTGGGTCTGATTGCAGGTTTATTTGCGGTACTGATGTCAGAAACGATTCGTTATGCCTTGTACGCACATATTATGCACATAGAATATTTCCCCAACCTTTATTTATGGGTAATCGTCCCCATATCAGCGGCATCATTAGTTGGCTTAACAGGCTACTGGGGACTTAGAGAAGTAGTGAATAAATCCCCACTGGGCGTTTTAAGAGAACTATAATGTATCGCTGGTATATTCATACTCTATTCATAATTCATCAATTATACTAAAATAAACAACATACTTAAGGAGAATTCCATGAAAAAAATGACAAGCAGTATCGTTATTGTCGGCAGTATTCTACTCACTGCCTGCGCTCAGGTCTCAGGCTACAAACCAACAATTGACCCCTACAATGACCGCAATGCGCACATGATCCCACAAGATCAGGCGCAATGTGAGAGACTCGCAAGTGATGCCTCCAGTACAGGCAAAGAAACCGCCATGGGTGCGGGCGCGGGTGCATTAATGGGAGCAGCAGGTGGTGCGGTTGTCGGAGCATTTACGGGTAATCCTGGTATGGGTGCTGCCATCGGTGCAGCAGGAGGCGGTCTTACTGGCGGTGCGTACAAAGGTCTGAGTTCCGATGACGTTTATAAAAGAGCGTTTAACAACTGCATGAGAAACCGTGGACACAACGTGGTCAACTAACCGCACTACCCGTTAAACAATACGCTTCAACGTAAATTTTATTTAGATTTACCTCCAACTCGTGTCGGGTGCAACAAATCGCACCCGACACATCGTAATGTCTCGCAACAACGCATATAAATGTTAAGCTTGGCACACAGCGGCTTAGACTTTACAATGTCGTTTATCTTTACTTTCTTAAGCGGACAGGTTGATTTGACCTGTATTTCGCTTGAGCTGGAAACCAAAAACCGCACCTTAACTATATGCTCGATTATCAAAAAGACTTTATTGCCTACGCGCTCGACTGTGGCGTATTAAAATTCGGCGAATTTGAATTAAAATCGGGGCGTACCAGCCCTTATTTTTTCAATACTGGCTTGTTTAATACGGGTGCGCAACTGGGAAAACTGGGGCAGTTCTACGCACAGGCACTCATTCAATCAGGCATTAACCCTGACATCTTGTATGGCCCTGCTTATAAAGGCATTCCGCTGGTCAGTGCAACCTCTATCGCCTACGCCCAATTAACAGGTGAAGACATACCCTTTGCTTTCAACCGCAAAGAAGCCAAAGACCACGGAGAAGGCGGTCTGTTGGTCGGCGCACCCTTACAAGGTAAAGTTGTCATTCTTGATGATGTCATTACTGCTGGCACATCAGTAAGAGAATCGGTTGAAATCATTAATCAAGCTCATGCCTTACCCGCTGGTGTACTCATTGCCTTAGACCGACAAGAAAAAGGGCAAAACGACACATCCGCTATTGCTGAAGTTGAAGAACAGTTCAATATGCCTGTCATCTCAATTATTACCTTAGCCGGTATTGTCGAGTATTTAACCGCAAATGCCAGTGAACAAGTCAATAAAATCAAAGACTATCAACAGCTTTATGGTACAAAGTAATTAACAGGACGGAAAAATAAAACTACCGCAATTTAACAGTTCTCAAGATATAGACTACAATTGTTAAAAAATACCCTCAATCTGATATTTCGACTCACTTATAGAATTGTGTTAGTACAAAAAAAGGCTGGTCATGAGTAATCTGGATTTTAAAAATCAAATGCACGAGTATTCGCTATGGCGTGCAAAACTTGTGCAATCTATAGAAATGTATCAGCAATGGCGTACACGCTATGACATGACTGATGCCAATAGCACGGCAACGCTTTTAAATATCCTTAACAACCTGCAATCGGATCGTATTACCCTTGCGTTCGTTGCCGAATTCTCGCGCGGCAAAACCGAACTTATCAACGCACTGTTTTTTGCTGAAACAGGCGTTAGACTACTGCCTTCTTCACCAGGGCGCACCACCATGTCGCCTACCGAACTGTTTTATGATGAAGTCGGGGGCAGTTATATTCGTTTACTCAATATTGAAACGCGCCTTGAAAGTGCGACACTAGCTGAATTTAAACAAATGCCCGAACGCTGGGTGCATTTTGATTTAAACGGCAACTCGCCCAGACAAATGCAGGAAGCCTTTAAGGAACTGATTGCGGTCAAAAAAGTACCGCGTGAAGTGGCTGACGAACTGGGTTTATGGAATGAGCGTGAGGCAAAAGAACAAGGTCTGGTTAATCCAACCGTCGTAGAAATACCCTGCTGGCGACACGCACTGATCAGTTTTCCGCATCCTTTACTGAAAGAAGGCTTATCAATTCTCGATACTCCGGGTTTAAATGCCTTGGGAACTGAACCAGAATTGACTTTAAATATGTTGCCCAGCGCACAAGCCATTATTTTCGTACTCGCTGCCGATACAGGCGTAACTAAAAGCGATCTGGAAATGTGGCTCAACCATATTTGTCTGGCGCGTGGCGGTAAAAAACAAGGTCTTGCGGTCGTGATGAACAAAATTGATGCCATGTGGGATGATTTAGGTGGCGCAGCCGCTTATGATGCCTCCATCCGCTCACAAATCAAAACCTCCGCCTCTATTTTAAAAATCAACGAAAACGCTATTTTTCCCGTTTCAGCCAAACAAGCCCTGTTAGCCAAAGTAAAATCCGATACGGTTTTATTTGAACGTAGCCGCTTATCAAGTCTGGAAAAATACCTTGCTACAGACATATTGAAACAAAAACGCAATATATTAATGGGAACAGTCGTTCGGGATATGGGCTTTTTGCTCAATGAATCCTCTCATGTCACCAATAAAGCCTTAACACACGCCGTAGAACAACTGGAAGAGTTCAAAAAAATCGACTTCCAAAATCAGGATATGACGGGTAAGTTGATGGCGGAAACCCGCGACAAACAAAACATCTACATGGCGAATATTGAAAACTTTCAAGCCAGTCGCCGTGTTTTTATCACTCAGGCAAAAATGCTCATCGACTCATTCGACAGCGAAAAAGTAGATACTATCGTCGAAAAAGCCAGACGCGAAATCGCCAGCAACATGACTACTTACGGGATGAAACAAAACATCCGTAAATTGTTTGATGACCTGCGTGATTTACTACAAAATGCCATTGAAATTACTGCTGAAACCAGCCGTCTGGTCAAAGCCATTCATAAAAAATTCAAAGATGAATACGGCTTTGAAGAAATCGAACCGAAATTATTTTCTATCAAACCTTATCAGGTTGAACTGGAAATGATTTTTGAAGAAGGCGAAATATTCCGCTCCAGCACCAAAACGGCAATGACGGAACAAAGCACAGTGATCCATCACCTGTACAGCACCCTGATTGCCAAAGCCAGAGACGTTATCAAACAGGCACATAATGATGCCAGCGCGTGGGGAAATACCGCATTAACACCGTTGATGCAGCAAATCAAAGACCACAAAAAGCAGATTGAAAACCGTTTGCAAATGTTACGAAAAATTAACGAATCAACCGACAACGTTGCAGAAAATATTGCCCATCTGCAAGCCGAAGTAGAGCCGTTAAAGCGGCAACGTGATGAATTGAACATGATGATACGCGGTATGCGTTTAGATGCTTATTCACCCGATACCAACTAAGCGCATTTTATTAACAACGCTTAGCTAAAAAAAGCCGCCGATGTTACACAACATAGGCGGCTTTTTGCATTTACAGCCGGCTTATTTGCTAAAAATCAAATCCCAAACCCCATGCCCTAAACGCAACCCGCGTTGCTCGAATTTAGTCAGCGGGCGATAGTCAGGACGCTCGCAATAATCACCTGTCGGACTCGTATTAGCCAGTCGCCCATCCGCTGATAAAATCTCCAACATAGACTCCGCGTAATGTTGCCAATCGGTTGCCGCATGAAAATAACCGCCTATTTTCAGTTTTTTCAGCAATAATTCCACAAAACTGGGGCGCACAATACGGCGTTTATGATGTTTTTTCTTATGCCATGGGTCGGGGAAAAATAAATGCACGCCTGTTAAACGATTATCAGGTATTTTCTGTTCAATAATTTCAATGGCATCGTGGCAATACAGTCGCACATTCGTTAAGCCCTTCTGATCCAACAACATCATCAAATGCCCAACCCCTGCCTTGTGTACTTCAATACCGATATAATCAATCTCTGGATTCGCCGCCGCCGTATTCGCCAGACTGTCACCGTTACCAAAACCAATTTCCATAATTAACGGCGCGTCACGTCCGAAAACGGCGGTAAAATCATAATTCACTTGCGGATCAAGGCAATAACGCTGCCAATAATTGTCCATAGCGAATTGTTGCGCCTGCGTGATACGCCCTTGACGGCGGACAAAACTGCGAATACGGTGTGGTGTGGTAGGTTCTAAATCGGTCATAAGTAATATTAAATAAATGAATTGTAACTAAATTTTTTCAAACAGGAGTTAATCATTAACCCGCTTCTTCAGGCAAAAAACCGCCTGCCTGCATCGTCCATAAACGATAATAAAAGCCTTGCAGTGCCAACAGTTGCTCATGTGCGCCATCTTCGACGATACGTCCCTTATCAAACACCAAAATACGATCTAAATGCGCAATGGTAGACAAACGGTGGGCAATGGCAACCACTGTTTTACGCCCCATCACTCTATCCAGATTTTCCTGAATGGCTTTTTCAGTGACAGAATCCAAGCTGGAAGTCGCTTCATCGAGCAACAAAATCGGTGCGTCTTTCAACATCACCCGCGCAATCGCAATGCGTTGTCGTTGTCCGCCTGATAATTTCACGCCGCGTTCACCAACCAAAGCATCATAGCCTTCGGGCATAAAACGGATAAATTCATCAGCGTGTGCCAATCGCGCCGCCTCTGCAATGGCGGCATCATCGGCATTCAAGCGACCATAACCGATATTTTCTTTCAAACTACGATGAAACAAGCTGGGATCTTGCGGTATCAAACTCACCTGTTCATGCAGAGAATCTATTAAAACCTGCTGAATATCGATGTCATCAATTAAAATCTGTCCGCTTTGCGGTTCAAAATTACGCAACATCAAGCTCACAAAAGTGGATTTACCCGAACCTGAAAAACCGACCAAACCCACACGCTGTCCTGATTCAATCACAACATTGAGATGATCAAACACGGGTTTATTGGCATCATAAGCAAAACATACGTTGCGAAATTCAATGCGTCCATGGGTAATGTGTAACGGTTGCGCGTTCGGTACATCAACAATTTCATGTGCTTGTACAATGGTACTGACACCGTTGGCGATATTGCCCAGATATTCAAACAGCTCTAAAAAACGGCGCGTTAAATTGCGCGCATCACTGATAATCAGTAATGCCAGCCCCATGCTCATGGTAAATTCGCCGACGGTAATCACGCCGCTGTCCCATAAAGTCAGCGCGTAATAGATGGTGCCGATTTTCAACAGTGCCGCTGCGGTAAATTGAAACCAGCGGATGCGCTCCATATACCAAAAGGTGCGCCGTCCAGTATCGGCTTCCGTTGCTAAAAAACCATCCAAAAAGTCACGCTCAAAACCCAAGCGGGCAAATAACTTGGCGTTCAATATATTGGTGACTGCATCGACAATTTTACCATTTACCAGACTGCGTACCGCTGCGTAATTCTGCGCATACGGCTGACAGCGCGTCGCCAGCCAATACGACAGGCTCACATAGCAAAATACCCAACCTGCCACCAATAACCCCAAGCCTTGATGTACATTTAACAGCAACGCACTGGACACCGAAAATGTCACTAATACGGGCCCGAAATCGCATAATACCAGCCAAGTAATATGATTCACGCTGGTGGCGGTTTCGCTGATACGGTGCGCTAATGCACCCGCAAAATGGCTGCCAAAATAGCGCGGTGAATGGTATTGCAAATAAGCGTACAACAACTGGGTGGTATTCTGCCGTAACGTTGCGCCCATAATAATCAACACCGCACCACTGCCGCGACTGGACAGAATTTCCAGCACATTCAATCCGACCAACAGCAGCAACGGCTCGCGTAAACTCTCCAGCACGTTTGCCCCAGAGCCTGATAACTGCGCCACCCCGTCCATAATGGTTTTAATGGCATAAGGCACTAAAATACCGCCCGTCGCCTGTCCAATTTCCAGCAATACCATCAACACAATCCAGCCACGAAAACGGGCTAAACAATAGACAATAAATTTAACGGTGCTGTTGGGTAATGCAGGTGCGTCTTGAGCGTGTTGCAACGGAGGCGGTTTGGACATGAATAGATAATATGGGTAGTAGAAAAATCGGATTATACTGCCACTAACCCGACTTTAACGAACCTGTTTTATACAACGACAGGTTTCAGCATCGAGGTTTTACCTACCATCACATCCACAGCTTTGCGTAAGCGTTTAAAAACCGATTGCTGAAGATAAGGAATATTATGTTTTTTACACACCGCTTCCACTTGCGGCTGCACTTTTTGATACTGACTTAACGGCATATCAGGCCATAAATGGTGTTCGATTTGATAATTCAACCAGCCGTAAAAAAAATTATTAAAATTAGAACCTGTCGGATAATTCACTGAACCCACAATCTGCCGCAAATAAAATTCACCTTTGCTGTGACTTTTTTCATCAAACATCATCACATCATCACCTGCATGATTGGGAATCATCACCACAAAACTGTGTATATTGGTGAAAATTTCCGCCAGCAGGGAATTAATCAGCACGCTGATAACCGCAAAACTGCCTAACGGTAAAAACAGCAACGGCAGCAACACAAAGCGATACGCGCCATAAGGCAAAATACTTTCCAGCCATAATGCCTTGCCTTGTTTGGTAAACACACTCCACGCACCAAGGCGGGTCATTTCTGGCTTAGTTTCGCCCTGCTGTCTGCCCGAATGCAAACACAACTCTTTATGGGTTCTGGGCGTGTAATACACAATTTTCCATATCCCTGCAAACGCCGCCACAATCAGATAGCGCGACCACATCGGCAGCTTTGATTGTCTCAACCATTCCATATTATGTTGCGCATTATTGGGATCGGCTTTTTCGCCCAAACTATAATGATGCAGCACATTATGCTCATGATGCCAGCCCGCCATGGTAAACCAGTCAGGCCAATCAATAAAACGTCGCCAGCCCTGAGCAAATGTTTTGCTGGTGTAATTTTTATCACCACCCTCAATTTTATCGTAGGCTCTATGCACCGTCGGATGCCCGACTTGTGTCCAGCGGGTAAAACTGCCCTGACTGATTAACAGCGCGGAAAAAGGATTCGGAAAAATCCATGCCGTGCCATAACCGATAATCGAGCAGATTTTCCCCCATTTTTCCATTTTGGTTAAATGCTCAAAATCCGCAATGCCAGTATCAGCAAGTGATTGTTGATGAATGGCAGTGATGTCTTTGGCTAATTGCTCGCGATTTACCGACTGGTAACTGTGTAAACTCAAAACGTATTGCTCCTTAAGTGCAGGGGATGGTGGTTTATTGGCTGAAATTTGAAAAACCGTCCAGAAGACGGCTCTGTGTTGTAGTGTAGTATCGTTTCCACACACTACAAATAGGCTTGTTGTGAATCAGTGTAAAAATGTTCGGAGATAAGTCTATCCTTAGGAATTCATAGATGGGTAAAGGCGATAGAGACTGTGAAAGTATGCAAAAACAATCAAAACGTTATTTTTAACTTATTGATTTATCTATGGTGCTGGAGTCAAAACTCATGAGTTTTGATTCCAAAATCCAATACTTTCACAATCTCGATGTCATGAACCCATCATTAAGAGCTGATGTGACGGGCTTCGCTTGCGCTCCACCCATCCTACAGAAATGCGGCAACGACGTTAAAAAAACAAGCCGTCTATGGGAGAAGAGGCGGAGGCGAAACGTTTTCTGGGCATACGTCCTGCTAAATAGGCTTCTCTGCCTGCTTCTATACCTTTACGCATGGCGGAAGCCATAAGAATCGGGTTTTTCGCTTCGGCAATGGCGGTATTCATTAACACACCTGCACAACCTAATTCCATTGCAATGGCGGCATCGGAAGCTGTACCTACGCCTGCATCGACTAAAATCGGTACTTTGGCATTTTCAACGATGGTTAAGATGTTGTAAGGGTTACGGATACCTAAACCTGAGCCGATAGGCGCGGCGAGTGGCATAACGGCAACACAGCCAATTTCTTCTAAGCGTTTGGCGGCAATGGGGTCGTCGTTGGTATAGACCATGACATCAAAACCGTCTTTGACCAGAATTTCTGCGGCTAAGTAAGTTTCTGCCACGTTAGGGAACAGCGTTTGCTGGTCGGCTAATACTTCCAGTTTGACCAGATTATGTCCGCCGAGTAATTCTCTGCCTAAACGACAGGTTCTGACCGCTTCATCAACAGTGTAGCAACCTGCGGTATTGGGCAGAATGGTGTATTTATCGGGTGAAATCACATCCAATAAATTCGGTTCACCCGCATTTTGTCCGATGTTGGTACGGCGAATAGCGACGGTGACAATTTGCGCACCACTGGCTTCAATCGCTAAACGGGTTTCTTCTAAATCTTTGTATTTACCTGTGCCGACTAACAGGCGCGAGTGATAAGTAACCCCCGCCAATACGAAAGAATCATCTTGTCCGCCGCCAATGGCGTGGACGATTTCCAGCTTATCTTCGGCGTGCAGAACCTGAGTTGCGTGCTGTTGAAACGGCAGAATTTCTTCATTCAGTTCGACGGCAATTTTTTTACCTGTGAGTTCTAACTCAGCAATCACGTCACTGACTCGGCTGTTTTCTGCGATGTCGCGGCTTTGTCCATTAATGTAAATATTCATTCAGCATTTCCCTCGATTTTTTTTACTGAGCGGCGTTTTTGTACCGCCTCGGCAAGTGATTTCAGTAATGGGATGGTTTCTTCCCACGATAAACAGCCGTCAGTAATACTTTTACCATAAATAAGCGGTTGCCCTTCGACAACGTGCTGACTGCCACCTTTGAGATTGCTTTCAATCATTGCACCCATGATGCGGTAATCGCCGAGGGCAATTTGTCCTGCCACATCTTCGCCGACGATGAGCTGTCGTTGACATTGTTTCAAACTATTAGCATGACTGAAATCAATCATAATATTGGAGCGTAAATAGGCTTTTTCCAAACCATCCGCGACTTTATCAACGCTGACAGCATCATAATTAGGGCGATCATTACCGCCGCGTAAAATGATGTGTACGTCTTCATTACCTGTGGTAGAAAAAATCGCTGAATGCCCTGCTTTATTCAAAGAAATAAAGTGATGCGGACTCATTGCCGCGCCAATGGCATCAATGGCAATTTTAATCGTACCGTCGGTGGAATTTTTAAAACCAATCGGACAGGATACCCCAGAAGCCAGTTCGCGGTGTCCTTGGCTTTCAGTGGTACGCGCACCGATTGCACCCCACGCGATTAAGTCAGAGACATATTGCGGGGTGATTAAATCCAGATATTCGGTAGCGGCAGGCATTCCTAATTCATTGACATCCAATAATAATTTTCTGGCAATGCGCAAGCCTTTATTGATATTAAAACTGGCGTTTAAATCAGGGTCATTAATTAAACCTTTCCAGCCCACGGTAGTGCGTGGTTTTTCAAAATAAACCCGCATGACGATGAGTAAATCGTCCTGCATTTCATCTTTCATGGCTTTTAATAACTGGGCATATTCGATAGCCGCCACAGGATCATGAATAGAGCAAGGACCTATCACTACCAATAATCGGTCATCTTGACCTGTCAAAATTTTATGAATATCGGCTCTAGCCTGTGCGGTGGTCAGTGCTGCCGCGTCGGTCAGGGGGTATTCTTCGTGAACCTGAACAGGGGCAATAACTTCTTTAATACCACAAATTCTCAAGTCATCCGTCTTATAGTGTGTTTGCATGATAGCTACCAAGCTGCGTGTTTTTTATTACAGGATTATCGTTTGTCCGTACATTTTAACTGTTTTTTCGTCTGTTTGCCGTGCAAACTGCAAAAAACTGTAGCTAAAATCCACGCTGGGGTCGTTAGCTATGTCTTCCCGCGCTACTTCTGCCCACTCATTCATATCAAAAGCGGGGAAATAAGTATCACCCGTAAAATCTTGGTGAATTTCGGTAATATACAAAATATCGGCGACCGCTAATAAGGCTTCATAAAGCGTCGCGCCGCCAATGATAAACACTTGTTCGGCGAGGCTTTCAGCATGGGCTAACGCGCTATTGATGTCATTAAACACCACGCAGCCGTCTGCTTGATAATCGGTGTTGGTACTGACAATAATATTAGTGCGGTTAGGCAGGGGTCTGCCTATAGCATCGTAGGTTTTTCTGCCCATAATAATGGGAAAGCCTGTGGTTATTTGTCTGAATTTTTTCAAGTCTGCTGATAAATGCCACGGCATTTGACCGTTATTGCCAATGACTCGATTACTTGCCATCGCGACAATCAAGGATATTTTCATGTTCAGGTGAAAGTTTGTTAAATTAGCCATCATACTATAAACAGTTAAAGAGGTGGGAGGGGCTTTAGCCCCGAAAAGCGAGGCTAAAGCCTCTCCCACACAAATACTTTTTACAGTCTCTTTAGCTATTGACTGGCAAACAGCTCAAGCTGTTTGAACAAAACACACGGTAAACACACAATGAAACACATTTTGATGATATTGACAGGCGGTACGATAGGTTCAACCGTCAATGCAGGTACAATTGATACCACTAGCACCACACAATCCACATTATTACACCTGTTTCAACAGCAGGACACACACCCTGAAGACCTGCACTTTCATTGCATAGAACCCTTACAAATACTCAGTGAAAATCTTGCCCCCACAGTGTGGCAAACCTTGATAGCTGCCATTGAAGCGCAACCACTCGACCAGTACGACGGTATCATCATCACGCACGGCACCGATACGCTGGCTTATACCGCCTGTGCCTTGAGTTTTTATTTTCATGCGTTAAAAATCCCCATGTTACTGGTTTCCAGCGACTACCCGCTGGATGATAAACGCGCCAATGGCTTGAGTAATTTTATGTGTGCCGTTGAATTTATCAGACAACAGCAACCTGCTGGGGTGTTTGTACCGTATCGCAACCAGCAACACACCCTGCAAGTCCACCAAGGCACACGCTTAGCCTGTTCATTACAGCTCAGCTCGGATTTTTTCAGTGTGCGCAATACAGCGTTCATGGCGTTTGAGGAGGGAAAATTCACCCTACAAAACCCAATACTGAACACCGCACACCATACTATCCCGTTAAAAGCCGAGTTTTCTGCGCGGATATTGATGATAAAACCCTATCCCGCTTTGGATTATTCACATTTTAATCTGCACGGTGTGGATGCCGTATTACACGATTTATACCATTCAGGCACTGCCTGTGCGACTGAGCAATGGGGCGAACAATATTCATTAGTGCAGTTTATCAAGCACTGCACCGCCCACCATATCAGCGTATATCTCGCACCCGCCATTCATTCCGAAGATGCCTATCAAAGCACACGCATACTGATAGAACACGGTGCGATTATGCTATGGGATATGTCCATTGAAGCCGCCTATACCAAACTACTATTGGCTTACAGCAATTTTAATGAACCACAGAAGATTAGCGAATTTATGGCAATGACACTTGCCGATGAACATATTTGAAAAACAGCAGACAAAAAAAATGCGACCGATTAGCCGCATTAGAGAAGGATATAAAACCCTGATTTCCGAGGAGGAAGTTTGCATCTCAAGAGTTGGTATTATATTACTGATTATTAATGACCAATGGAATGTGGCAAATCGCCGCGTGACAGATTGTCACAGTGACAAATTGTCGCAGTTAAAAATTAAGGATTTAATACGGCGTATTTGAAGATAAACCAACAGGCAAAAAAAATGCGACCAATAAGGTCGCATTATAAAAGAAGGATATAAAACTCTAACTTTTCCGAGGAGGAAGACTGCATCTCAAGAGTTGATATATCTTAGCCATTCCTAATAAATAATGGAATGTGGTAAATTGTCGCGTGACGTATTGTCGCAGGTAACAATATTAATGGAATGTGGTTTGTGTTGCAGTTTACAAATCGTCAGCCTCATCAAAAAATACCGTCTCTTGGGTCACCGACACCATCGTATTGCTCAACTTCGCAAAATCACTCAAGCTGATATTTTCCGCTCTTAACACAGGGTTAATGCCTAAATCCAGCATCGTTTGTTCATCAATCAATTTTTTCAACGAATTACGCAAGGTTTTACGGCGTTGTGAAAACGCCGTCGTCACCACCGCATTCAAGTTAGCCAGACTATCCACCTGCACAGGCGGCACAGTATGCGGCACTAACCGCACAATCGCCGACATGACTTTAGGCACAGGATCAAAACTTTCAGGCGGTACATCAAACAACCATTCCGTGGCACAGTAATACTGCATCATCACACTCAACCGCCCGTATTTCTTGCTGTTGGGTTCAGCGCAAATTCTATCCACGACTTCTTTTTGCAGCATAAAAAACATATCTTCAATGCAAGCTGAGTTAGCCAAGATATGAAACATCAACGGCGTGGAAATGTTATACGGTAAATTACCGATAACCCGCAGTTTGCCATTCACCGCCAACGCAGAAAAATCAAAGCGCAACGCATCCGCACTGTGAATACGCAGGTTGTCGTAATGCTTGAATTTTTCCTGCAACAACGTGACCAAATCGCGGTCAAGTTCCACCACTTCAAGTTGCACACCTTGTTTAAGTAACGGTTCAGTCAACGCGCCCTGCCCCGGCCCTATTTCCACCCAATGTTCATTGGGTTTAGCTTCAATACTGGAAATCATACTGTCAATAATGCGGTGGTCTTGCAGAAAATTCTGCCCGAACCGCTTGCGTGCTATGTGACTCATTATTTTTTTGTTGTCCTGTTGATTATGTTATTCAGGTGAAAAGTTTTCGAGCCACAAAAAATAAGCACCGAATGAGCCATTGCGAAATTCACCCCCCGCCGCTTTACCTTTGGCAGTTAAATAATGTTTGCCTTCTCGTAATTCTAAATACTGAGTAGCCACTAATTTATCCATTAAGTCGCTAGTTTTCATACCTAATTTCTGGGCTAATTTAGAAGAAGTCAATTTACCTGTGCCGTTTTCTTCACTATCAGTTTTTACAGTTGATTCATCAGCAACCCGTTCCAAAGAAATACGCACTTCTTCACTGATACGAATAATCCGCTGAGCTTCTTCATAGGCATCTTTGTACAACTCTGCATCGTCCGCACGGCGAATTAACACCCCCATTTCATTATTGTTTACTTGGCTAAATTCGTACAGATTTAAGCTACTGATAATACAAAGCTCTTCATTCATATAGCATTTAGCGTGTAAATTTTTGCAAAAACTGGTGCGAATATAGGTTAGTCCTTTCAGCCAAGTCAATTCTTCGGGTTGTAATTCACTTTTACCGTAAATAATCCGCACATCAATTTTTAAACGGTCTTTGTCCGTCAATAGTTCTTTGATTCGGTCATTGAGCTTCAAAAATGGGCTAATTAAAATCAAACGGTCTTTTGCTTCTTTAATCAGTTCTTCTAAAAAATAATTGGTCGCGCTGGTGTTGAGAAATTTTGCCATAAATTTAAAAACGGTTAGTGGGTGGAAGTTGGATTAATCATCATCAAAGCGCATTGTAACGCATATTGCAAACTGCCTAGGTCTGCCTTGCCTGTACCTGCCAAGTCCAGTGCCGTGCCGTGATCTACCGAGGTGCGAATAATCGGCAAGCCCAGTGTGATATTGACCGCGCGTCCAAAACCCTTGTGTTTCAACACGGGCAAACCTTGGTCGTGATACATCGCCAGCACTGCGTCGGCTGATTCCAAATATTTGTGCGTAAATAAACTATCCGCAGGTAACGCACCCTGTAAATGAAAACCCTGTTGCCGCAACCTATCCAACACAGGATTAATTACCTCTATTTCTTCGCGCCCTAAATGCCCGTTTTCACCCGCATGAGGATTTAAACCGCACACCAAAATGTTCGGCTGAGCGATATGAAAACGAGTGCGCAAATCATGTTCCAACACGCGCAATACTTTTTCTAACACAGGTGCGGTAATGGCTTTACTGACTTCGGACAACGGTAAATGCGTGGTCACTAATGCCACGCGCAAACCTTCGGTTGCCAGCATCATCACAGGATGCCCGCCTGTGATGTCGGCGATAAATTCGGTATGTCCGCTAAAACTAAACCCTGCATCATTAATAATGCCTTTGTGAACAGGTGCGGTCACCATTGCGGAAAATGTACCATCCAAACAACCTTGCGTGGCTATTCTCAGCGTTTCCAACACATACGCGCTATTCGCCACATTCAACTGCCCGCATATTACAGGTTCAGCCAAGGCAACAGGCAACACCGTTAGCTGCCCGTCCGCCTGTGCTGTCAATGGAAAATCAGGATTAAAATCATATAGTTGTAGCGGATAACCTAACTGCTTGGCTCGCTCCATCAACAACTCAGGGCTACCTATCGCGACCAACTGACAGGGTAAATCCAGTTGTGCCAATTGAATACACAAATCAACGCCGATACCCGCTGGTTCACCTAAAGTTAAAGCAATACGTTGCATTTGTCGTCTCCAGATAGAATTAACATTATTTTAAAAACCACTGTGCGACTGTCTCAGGATTGCTGGGAAAATACCAGTGAATATAAGACGCACGCAGGTTTTTATAATAAAGACCTGTATCGCCACGTTCCAGTTCAAAACAGGATGCTAAGGTTTCATCAGCAAAGCGTTCTGAATAATGAAATTCATGCCCACGCACACCCGCTGCCGACTCTCGATAACCCAAGGACACCAAACGCGGCTGCATACGCACTGAAAATGGTAGTATTCCTGCCATTGCCCACGCCCTGCCGTCAATATGAATCAACTCCTGACCTAACACCATCATGCCACCGCATTCCGCCAATACAGGATTGCCCGCGTCAATAAACGCGCGTAATGAATCCCACGTTGCCGACTGTGATAACTGCTCGGTATGTAATTCAGGATAACCACCCGCAAGCCACAGTGCGTCACTGCCGTCTGGAATAGCATCACCTGCCAGCGGCGAAAAAAATACCAGTTCCGCACCTTCCGCGCGTAACCAATCCACATTAGCAGGATAAATAAAACAACACGCGGCATCACGCGCTATGGCAATGCGCTTACCTTGCAATAAACCGTTGGATGGGGTGAGGAACGAACCCCAACACTCACGTTCAGATAAGGACAGTTGTTGCGGTTCGCCTAATTCACCCCACGCTATCAAGTCCAAATCAACATGAAACGCCGCCGAAAAATCAGGTACATCGCTTGCCTCAGGCATAATCAAACCCAAATGCCGCTCAGGTAATACTGGCGCGTTTTTTTCCATCCACGCTACTAACGGCGGTTGTTCATATTCGGCTAAAAAATTGCGAATCAATTCGGCGTGATACGCACTACCGACCCGATTGGCGATAATGCCCGCAATGGTCACGCCTTTCGCCTTGGCACTCTGACAAAAGCCCTGCACCAGCGGTACGACCGAGCCGCTCATGCCACCCACGTCCACCACCAGCAACACAGGCGCACCCAGCACCCGCGCCAGATCTAAACTTGAACCAGACTCGCCGACTCCAGTACGACCATCAAACAAACCCATCACACCTTCAATCAGCGCGTAATCAGCCGTTGCGTTGTGCAATTGGCGCAAGGAATCTGCCAAACCGACCATTTGCGTATCGACATTATAAGATGCCTTACCCGTCACCGCCTGATGCCATAAGGGATCAAGAAAATCGGGTCCTGTTTTGAAACTCGCAACCGATAAGCCAGCGCGTTGTATCGCCTGTAACAATGCCAGTGTCACCGATGTTTTCCCGCAACCTGAATGCGTACCTGCCAATAATGCAATGTTCATGGTTTTATGTCCCTGTAATAATAAAATTTAAACTAACCTGCATCATTCAGCATTGCCAACGCTACCGCCTCCGCGACTTTAATCCCATCGACAGCAGCGGATAAAATTCCGCCCGCATAACCTGCACCCTCACCTGCGGGATACAAACCGTGGGTATTCATGCTTTGATAGTGCGCATTGCGTTTAATACGAATCGGTGAGGAAGTGCGCGTTTCTACTGCGGTCAATACCGCATCATCCATCGCAAAGCCTTTGATTTTCTTGTCAAATGCGGGCAGTGCTTCGCGGATGGCATCAATCGCATACGCGGGTAATGCGGTGCTTAAATCGGTTAAATGCACACTGGGCGTGTAGGACGGCTGTACAGTACCTAACTGTTCAGACGGACGCTGTGCCAAAAAATCACCGACCCGTTGCGCAGGGGCTTGGTAATTACTGCCGCCCAACACAAACGCCTTGGCTTCTAAACGGCGTTGTAAATCTATACCTGCCAACGGATGTTCGGGATAATCAACTTCGGGGGAAATGCCGACCACAATCGCACTGTTGGCATTGCGTTCGTTGCGCGAATATTGGCTCATGCCATTGGTGACTACATGACCCGCTTCCGAAGTTGCCGCGACCACCGTACCACCGGGACACATACAAAAACTGTATACCGAACGTCCGTTTTTACAGTGATGCACTAATTTATAATCCGCCGCGCCCAGTAACGGATGCCCCGCAGATGCGCCAAAACGGCACACATCAATTAAGGATTGCGGGTGTTCAATACGAAAGCCGATGGAAAACGGCTTAGCTTCAATATACACACCGCACTCATAGAGCATTTTGAAGGTATCACGCGCACTGTGACCGACCGCCAGCACCACATGATTGCTGTTCAGCGTTTCACCGCTCGCCAGTTTTACGCCGCGTACTTGATGGTTATCAATAATCAGTTCATCAACGCGCTGTTGAAAACGAATCTCACCGCCCAGACTTTCAATCGTGGCGCGGATTTGCTCCACCATCGTGACTAATTTAAACGTGCCGATATGTGGTTTGCTGACATAAAGAATCTCCGCAGGTGCGCCCGCTTTGACAAATTCGGTTAATACTTTACGTCCGTAATGGTTCGGGTCTTTGATTTGCGTGTACAGCTT
This sequence comes from Methylococcales bacterium, assembly GCA_030654015.1. GTDB lineage: Bacteria > Pseudomonadota > Gammaproteobacteria > Methylococcales > Methylomonadaceae > UBA4132. The sequence continues at coordinate 32,101 of JAURYI010000092.1, forward strand.
ACCGTCAGAAAATGTCCCCGCTCCGCCTTCACCAAACTGCACGTTAGATTCAGGATTAAATTCAGATTTGCGCCACAAGCCGAAGGTGTCTTTGGTACGTTCACGCACTTCTTTACCACGTTCTAAAATAATCGGACGAAAACCCATTTGCGCCAGAATCAAACCTGCAAACAAACCGCAGGGGCCTGTGCCGATGACAATCGGACGCTGTTTTAATTGTGCGGGCGCGTGAGTGACAAACTGATAAGTGGTGTCGGGGGTAATCAAAATATGCGGGTCATTCTGATGACGCGCCAACACCTGCGCTTGATTTCTAAGCTCAACATCCAGCGTATACACCAGCTCGATGGCGTTACGTTTGCGCGCGTCATTGCCTTGGCGAAAGACGGTATAAGCAATAAAATCAGCGGGCGTAATGCCCAGTCGTTCAATAATTGCTGTGGTTATCATGCTCTCGGCATGATCCAGAGGTAATTTAAGTTCGGTAATTCTTAACATGAAGTTTTAATGTGTGTGAAATTTAAAGTGTGTTTCGTGGACTAAATATCGGTTGGAAGTTACTCAATTCGATACGGCTGTAGGTCAATAGATAGAACCCTAGCACCTAATACCGTACAGATGCCTTGGTAACGTTCATCACCCGTGGAGGCAAATTCAAACGCATAGCAACGAAAAACCTGCCATTTTCCTGCCGCGTTTCTTTTTAAACCCATGCGTGTCAATGCCACATAATCATCCAGCATTAATAATTCCAAGTTAGCGCAACGGGATTTGGCGGCGTGTAATGCCATGGTTTTACTGGTCTGCGCGTACTGCCAGTACCAATAAGCCAACAAAAATAAACTTATTACAACAAGATTATCCAACATGAGTTAAAATCCGCCGTAAGCGGTCAGTGAAAGTATGACGCTTATTGTACTAATATTCAGCGTACTCGTTAGCAGGAAATAATATGAAGCCTCCTCTTACGGGCGGTTGCCTTTGTGGTAAAGTCCGATATGAAATATCAGCACCGCCTGTTGACAGCATGAACTGCCATTGCAGAACCTGCCAAAAATGGACGGGTACAGCGTATCTGGCTTTTATGTGGATACCTGCGGATGCACTCAGCATCACGGGTGAGTACAAAGAATTTGCCACGCTTGCCGCCAGTGGCAATACTGTTTATCGGGGGTTCTGCGCTGAATGCGGCACGGCATTATTTGGACGATACAGCCATTTTGCCGCTGTTCGTCCTGTCGCTGCCGCCACACTTGACGATCCGAGTATGTTCAAACCCCAAAAAGACATTTGGGTCGCCGATGCCCAGCCGTGGGATATGATGAATCCCGATTTGCCCAAGTATGCAGGTAATCCGACAAGACCGCCAACGTTATAAAAACCTCGGCAACTTTATTACAAGTCCTTGGTAAACATTACATTACTTATGGAACACGCCCATGATTTCTGAACTAAGCACCGTTGAAATACAGCCGACAGCCGACCACCAGTATTCCATTATATGGTTACATGGATTAGGTGCGGATGGACACGATTTTGAAGATGTTGCACGAGAACTCCATGTCAACGCCGCGCCGCATATTCGCTTTATTTTTCCCAATGCCCCGATTCAATCCGTCACCATTAACGGCGGTATGGAAATGCGCTCATGGTACGATATTCTCGCCATGAATCTGGAGCGCGAAGTCGATATAAACGGCATTTATCAATCCGCCGCATTGGTAGACCAACTAATTACGCGCGAGCTGAGCGAAGGTATTGCCGCCGAAAACATTTTACTCGCTGGATTTTCGCAAGGCGGCGTGATTGCCCTGCACGTCGGTTTGCGCTACCCGCAGCGACTAGCAGGCATTATCGCCCTGTCCTGCTACCTGCCCACGCTGCCGCAACTGAATTCCGAAGCGGCTACCGCCAATAAAAACACCCCCATTTTTATGGGGCATGGCATATTGGATTCCGTGGTGGCAATTGAATCAGGTAAAGCAGTATTTGATACGCTACACGCGCAGGGACAACCGATTCAATGGCATGATTATGTGATGGAACACTCTGTTTGTATTGAAGAAATAGAACACATAGCGACATTTATCAACAGCGTTTTTAAATAATTCCCACCGTCATCCAAACGCCATAGCAAGTCTGTAATACACAAATTTGCTGCTCCTGACTTGCTATTATGCAAATCTATACTACCGCTATGGATTGCTTAAATCCTCACTGTCTGTAAAATTACCCTATCAGCAAGTTCCACAAGGGCTTGCTCCTTCATTATAGGGAATTTAAACTTATGCGTTTGCCTCGTTCAGAACTCGCTGAAGCGATTTATTATTGCCGTGATTCGTTTAAATCGGCGGCATTTTTTAGTTTGTTTATTAATATGTTAATGCTGTTTCCCTCCATCTACATGATGCAGGTTTATGATCGTGTGTTAGGCAGCAACAGCACCTCTACACTGCTGATGCTGACTTTACTGGCGGTGTTATTGTTCGCTATGCTGGGCGCGTTGGAGTGGATACGCTCGCAAGTGTTGATTCGTGTCAGTACCCGTTTTGATTTATTACTGAATGAGCGGTTGTATCAAGTGCTGTTTCGTCAGGCATTGGTCAGTGGCGGCAAATCCAGCACCCAACCGCTGAGTGATTTATTGGCATTGCGCCAGTTTTTAACAGGTCAAGGCTTGTTTGCCTTCTTTGATGCACCGTGGTTGCCCATTTATATAGGACTGCTGTTTTTATTTAATCCCGCTTTCGGTGCAGTGGCGATTGTGTCCGTACTGCTGTTGACTTTACTGGCAATCTGGAACGAACGCGCCACGCATGACGATTTAGAACAAGCCAACCAAATTTCCGTCGAAAGTTCCAACAGCACCGCGCGTAATTTACGCAATGCCGAAGTGGTTCATGCCTTGGGTATGTTGCCCGCATTAATGGCACGCTGGAAAGTAAAACAACGCAAACTCATCATTTTACAAGCCTTGGCAAGTGAAAAAGGCGGTCTGATTTCCGCATTATCAAAAACCTACCGCGTCACCATCCAATCGTTAATTTTAGGGCTGGGCGCGTGGTTGGCAATCAACAAACAAATCAGCCCTGGAGTGATGATTGGCGGCTCTATTTTATTGGGTCGCGCATTAGCCCCTATTGATTTAATGATTGGCAGCTGGAAACAATTTTTAACCGCACGCACGGCTTACGGACGGCTGAATGAATTATTGGCAACGTTCCCCGCTGATGCCGACCGAATGCCGTTACCTGCACCTAAAGGCGCGTTGCGCGTTGAACAGGCGATTGTTGTACCACCCGGCTCTAAAATCCCCGTACTGAAAGGGCTGAATTTTGCCATCGAAGCAGGTACATCGGTGGCATTGGTCGGTGCGAGTGCGTCAGGCAAATCTACCTTAGCCCGCGCCTTATTAGGTATCTGGCCTGTTGCCAGCGGTGCGATTCGGTTGGACGGCGCGGACGTGATGCAGGGCGAGCGCAGTTTAGTCGGCCCGTATATCGGCTATTTACCGCAGGATATAGAATTATTTGACGGCACGATTGCCGAAAATATCGCCCGTTTCGGTGAAGTCGATGCCAATCATGTGGTCGATGCGGCTATTGCGGCGGGTGTGCATGACATGATTTTACGCTTGCCGCAAGGTTACGATACCGAGATTGGTGGCGGGGGCGGGGCGTTATCCGCCGGTCAACGTCAGCGGGTCGGCTTAGCCCGCGCCATGTATGGCAACCCTGTGTTAGTGATATTGGATGAACCCAATTCTAATTTGGATGATGTCGGTGAAATGGCATTGGCACAGGCGTTAATCAAACTGAAAAAAAGCGGCTGCACGGTGATTGCGATTACCCATCGGGTCGGTATTTTGGGCATCGTAGACAGGATTATGGTGTTGAATGAGGGCGCGTTAGTCTTGGACGGCGCACGAGACGAAGTATTGGCAAAACTAAATCAACGCCCTGCGCAAGCCCCACAACCCGTACAAGGTAAACCTGCATGAGTTTATACAAAACCAAACCCAGAGATTTAGATCAACTTGATGTGAATGAATTTGCCGACGACCGTCCGATTCGCCGCTTGGGTTATCTGCTTATTTTGATTGTCTTCGGCGGCTTTGGTGCGTGGTCTTACTTTGCACCCTTAGGCAGCGCGGTATTAGCCCCTGGCAGTGTCACCGTTGAAGGCTATCGCAAAACCGTCCAGCATTTGGAAGGCGGGATTGTTAAAGCCCTTCATGTGCGTGATGGTGACAATGTCGTCAAAGGTCAGGTATTGGTAGAGCTGGATGACACCTCTACCCGTGCGCAATTAGAAACCTTACGCGGGCAATTATTTTCTGCACTGGCGCGGGAAGCGCGTTTAATCGCCGAGCGTGACGGCAAAACCAGTGTCAGTTATTCTGCTGAATTAAAAAGTCTTGGGATTGAGCCGCGCATACAAGAAAATATGCGTATTCAAGAACAATCTTTCGCGGTGCGTAAACAATCACGCAACGGCGAAATCGCCATTCTCAAAGAACAACGCCAACAGCTACTGGCTAAAATTGAAGGGATTAAGGCACAAAGTACCAGCCGCAGCACGCTGTCATCCTCATTAAGCAAAGAATTGGTTGATTTTCGCGCGATGCTCAAAGAAGGCTATATCGAAAAACAAAAAGTCACTGAACTGGAACGGCGGTTAGCCGAATCAGAGGGCGATAAAGGCGATTTTGTTGCCAGTATTGCCACTGCACAAACCCAAATCAGTGAAATTTCCCTGAAAATTCTGCAAATTGAAAAAGACTTTCAGCGTGAAGTGGTGGAAGAACTCAGTAAGGTACAAACTGAACTGTCCGAACTGCACGAAAAAACCCAATGGCTGACCGATACCGTAGAGCGCACAATCATTAAATCGCCTGAATCGGGTATGGTGTTGGGCTTAACCGTACACACCATCGGCGCAGTCATTCCACCAGGTGGGCATCTGCTTGATGTTGTCCCGCAACAAGAAGAACTCATCGTCGAAGCACAAATATCACCGATTGATATTGACAGAATTCGCCTCGGACAACAAACAGAGGTGCGTTTCAGTGCCTTCAAAAGTGCCAAGACGCTGAAAATAAACGGTAAATTACTGACCATCTCCGCCGACCGACTCACCGACGAGCAAAACAAAACCAGTTATTACCTCGGACGTATCGAAGTCGATAAAACAGGTTTGGATGACCTGCGCAAAAATGACTTGGTGTTAGTTCCAGGTATGCCTGCGGAAGTATTGATCAATACGGGAGATAGAACTTTCATTGAATACCTGATGAAACCGCTCAGTAATGTGTTTGCCCGTTCATTTAATGAGGATTAAAACGATGCGTTCAGTATGTTTGCTCTTAATCGGCTTGAGTTTTAGTGTCTCCAGTTACGCCGATAATTTACTGTCACTGTATCAACGTGCCTTGCTCGCCTCGCCTGAATTAAGCGGCAGTCAGTATGCTTTGGATATTGCCCGCGCCCAAGAAGACCAATCGTTTGGTAAATTATTACCACAAGCGGTATTGAAAGGTAATTATTCAGGCAACAATCTAAAATACGAAACCAGAAGCGGCGACCAATACCCAGGTAAAAACGCAGGTGTCACTATGCGGCAGCCGTTATTTGATTTACAAGCCTATTTGCTGATGAAAAGTCAGACCTCACGCACCGAACAAGGCGAAGAAAACCTGCTTGCCGCGCATCAGCAACTGATTTCCGACCTCGTTACCCGTTATGTAGATGCTTTGGAAGCGGCGGATAAAAGTGACATTATCAGCGCGGAACTCAGTTCCACCGAAAAACAACTTGCCCGCGTTAAAGCCATGAATGAACGCCAAATGGCATTGATAACGGATTTATACGAACTGCAAGCCCGCGTTGAAACCCTGCGCACCGCGCTCATCGAAAGCAACAATGACGCAAAAATCGCCTTGGAAAAATTACGCGAACTGACAGGCGATGCGGTGACGGGCATACAGCCCGTACGTCTGGACAGCACAGAGCCGCCACCTGACGGCAGTGTTGATACATGGATAGATCAAGCGCACCGTATTAATCCTGAGTTAAACGGACTCAAACGTGCGGTTGAATCGGCAGATCAAAGTATATCCGCCTATCAGGCAGGGCATTTGCCGCGCGTTGAACTGCAAGCGTCAGGTAATTACAGTAATACGGCTTTCAACAATCAACAAACACCCGCTTATACTGTCGGCACTATCGGTGTCGATATGACAATGCCGCTTTATGAAGGCGGCATTACCTCGGCGCGAGTGCGCGAAGCCGAAGGACGCAAAGGCTTAAGTAATAGCCAACTGGAACAAAAATTACGCGAGGTGGAAAAAATAACCCGCGCCGCTTATCTGGATATGACCAGTTCACCCGCGCGTAGTCTGGCAACCGACCGCCAACTGGAAGCCAACGAACAAGCCGAAGCGGCAATGGAAAAAGGCTATGAATTAGGCGTAGTGACGATTGTTGACCTGCTCAATGCACAAAAACAATTATCCGAAGCCCGCAAAGTACAACGCCAATCGCGTTACCGTTATTTTAAAGCGCGGAGTAATTTACTACAGCAAGCAGGACGATTAGATGTTGAAGAACTGGCGAAATTAAACAGCTGGTTAGCAAGCGACAGCAGCGTTGCCAGTGCTATTGCTCAATCTGAGATTAAAGCCACCGACAAACCTGTGACACCTGTCAGCAAGTCAGTTGATGACGCGACCAGCGAGATTGAAACGCCCGTTATTAACATAAAAAAACCTGCTAAACCTGCCGTCAATACCGTTGCCGCTCCTGCGCCTGTTCCTGTGCCGCAAACGGTAAGCAAACCCGCCGACAAGCCTGTGACCAATACCGTGACAACGCCTGTTGCCGTGCCTATTCCTGCTCCGCAAACAGTAAGTAAACCTGTTGCCGCGCCTGTGAACCCGCCGATTGCTCAACCGATTGTCAACGCCGTGCCGCCACCTGCTGCTATCGAACCGCTGACTAAACCCAGCACCAGTGCGGCGGCAAATCCTGTGATTGAATCAGCAGTCAGTAACCGCCCGAAAGTGCGTGAGGGTGACTGTCGCTTTGTTCATGCGGATTATCGCAATCCTAAATATAAACACTGTTTGACTTTCACTGCACCTAACAAGCAACAATGATTACCATCATTCAACGAGTAACCACCGCCACCGTCACTGTCAATCAACAGGACATCGGCAAAATAGACACGGGGATTATGGCGTTGGTCGCGGTTGAAAAAACCGACACGCCACAACAAGCCGACCGCTTGCTGGAGCGTATTTTAAATTATCGGATTTTTGCCGATGAACAAGACCGTATGAATTTGAGCTTGCGGGATATTAACGGCGGTTTGTTGTTGGTGCCGCAATTCACCCTCGCGGCGAATACCGATAAAGGCAATCGCCCCAGTTTTGTGTCTGCCGCACCGCCTGAGCATGGACGTGATCTGTTTGCTTATTTGCAACAGCACGCTTTAAACGTTTATCCCAGTGTGCAGTTTGGCGAGTTTGGCGCGGATATGCAGGTGGCGTTGATTAATAACGGCCCTGTAACGTTTACCTTAAGAACCTAAGCAACAGGAGTAAAACAGCTTTAGCTGTTTTACGTCCAATAGCTAAAGCTATTGGACTCCTGAGTTTTATACTTAAGACAAGCCCAATACATCCTGCATATCGTATAAACCAGTCTCTTTATCGGCTAACCACACCGCCGCGCGTACTGCACCATTAGCAAAGGTCATGCGACTACTGGCTTTGTGGGTAATTTCCAAACGCTCACCATCATCGGCAAACATCACCGTGTGTTCGCCGACAATATCACCCGCGCGTATCGTCGAAAAACCGATAGTATTACGGTCGCGTTCACCCGTGTTGCCTTCCCTGCCGTAAATCGCACAGTCTTTTAAATCACGCCCTAAGGTGTCGGCAATTACTTCGCCCATGCGTAATGCCGTACCCGATGGCGCATCGACTTTATGGCGATGATGCGCTTCAATGATTTCAATATCGGTGTAATCGCCCATGACTTTTGCCGCCATTTCCAGCAGTTTCAGTGACAGATTAACGCCGACGCTGAAATTAGGTGCGAGTACGATGGCAATGTCTTCGGCTGCTTTGTTGATTTGGATTTTTTGCTCATCACTGTAGCCTGTGGTGCCGATGACCACTTTTTTACCTGCACGGCGGCATTGTTCAATAAAGTCCATCGACGCATCGGGGCGGGTAAAATCAATCAATACATCAAACTCATCCATTACCGCCGCTAAATCATCAACCACCTTAATACCGACCGCACCGATACCTGCCAATTCGCCTGCATCTTTACCGATAGCCGCACTGGCTGGGCGTGAAACAGCGGCAGCCAGCGTGGCATTTTTTGCCAATAAAGCGGATTTAAGTAAACACACGCCCATACGTCCTGACGCGCCCACAATTGCAATACGACTCATGATTCAGCCCGCTTTAAGTAGTGAAGAAGTTTTTAATGCTGTCCAGCCACGTTGATTCTTGTGGGCTGTGATGCTTGCCGCTGGTGGTCAGTGCTTCGCCGAGTTTTTCAACTATCGCTTTTTGTTCGCTGGTCAAATTGACAGGCGTTTCCACTTGCACTTTACACAATAAATCACCGACAGGGCCGCCGCGTACTTGTTTAACGCCTTTGCCGCGCAGTCTGAATGATTTGCCTGTTTGCGTTTCCGCTGGGATTTTTAACAGCACTTTACCGTCTAGCGTAGGTACTTCAATTTCATCACCTAAACACGCGGTCACGAAACTAATCGGCACTTCACAGTATAAATTCGCGCCATCACGGGTAAAAATGGCGTGTTGCTGGACTTGAATATCAATGTACAAATCACCAGACGGGCCGCCGCGTTCACCTGCTTCACCTTCACCTGCTAAACGAATTCTATCGCCCGTATCCACACCTGCGGGGATTTTTGCCGATAAGGTTTTGGTGTCTTGTACACGACCTTGACCGTAACATTTACCGCAGGGGTCTTTAATTTGTTTACCCGTACCGCGACAGGTCGGACACGCTTGTTGTATGGAAAAGAAGCCCTGCTGCATTCTGACCTGACCGTGACCGTGACAGGTGGTACAAATAACAGGACTAGAGCCTTTTTTCGCACCTGAACCGCTACACTCGGTACACACCACCAACACAGGAATACGGATTTTCTTTTCCACACCCGCAACCGCTTCTTCCAAGGTTATTTCTATCGAATGACGTAAATCTGAACCGCGTTGACTGCCATTACTGCGCTGTCTACCGCCGCCACCGCCGCCAAAAATATCCCCGAATACGTCACCGAAAATATCGCCGAAACCTTCTGCACCGCCAAAGCCGCCCGCGCCTCTGCCGCCCATAGAAGGATCAACACCTGCGTGTCCGAATTGATCGTAAGCTGCGCGTTTTTTAGGATCGGATAAGATTTCGTAGGCTTCTTTGATTTGCTTGAATTTGACTTCAGCGGCTTCGGGGTTGTCCGCATTTCTGTCAGGATGATATTTCATCGCCTTGCTGCGGTAACTTTTCTTAATTTCTGCATCACTGGCGTTACGTTCAACACCCAGTAAGGTATAAAAATCTTCTTTTGCTGCCATTGGTTAATAATCTACTGTTAAATTTTCGTGGGGGTTATTATAAAACAGATGGAGCGGTATCGTTAAATAGCGTTGCCCTATCTATCGACCCGATATGGTGACAAATTATAAAATATCCAGCTTATTGCCGTTTTGTTATGGGTGCGTGTTATCAGTCAGCAAAGATTCAAATTCATCTATCGGCACGGGCTTGCTGAACAAATAGCCCTGATAGACCAAGCAACCATGTTGCTCCAGAAAAGTGCGTTGCGCTTCGGTTTCCACGCCTTCTGCAATCACTTTCAGCCCCAAATTATGCGCCATGGCAATAATAGTTTGTACGATAGCGGCATCATCGCTATCAACAGTAATATCACGCACAAAACTGTAATCTATTTTGAGTTCGTGAATAGGCAGCTTTTTCAAACTGGACAGTGAGGAATAGCCTGTACCGAAGTCATCCATAGAAAAATGTACGCCTACATCACGCAGTGCTTCCATTTTAGTAACCGTGTCATTAACATCATCCAACACCAGACTTTCGGTTAATTCCAAAGTGAGTTTATCGGGATTAATCTCCGTAAGGTTCAGCACTTGACGCACTTGTTCGACAAAGTCGGGCTGATGGAATTGTTTGGCACTGACATTGACAGCCAGTACCAAATGATGTGCCTGTGGATTATTTTCCCATGCTTTGAGCTGCATACAGGCTTGTTCCAGTACCCATTGCCCGATAGGCATAATCAAGCCTGTCTGTTCTGCCAGATGAATAAAATCGGCGGGGAAAATCAAGCCTGTGTCTGGGTGTTGCCAGCGAATCAGCACTTCGGCACTGACGATTTTTCCATCGTGGGTGTTTTGTGTTTGATAATAAAGTACAAACTGCTCTTGTTCCAATGCCTGCCGCAAGGCAAGCTCCTGACTGACACGCGCATTAATGGCGGTCTGCATTGTCGGGTTAAAGAAACACGCCGTATTACGCCCCGATGCCTTGGCTTCATACATGGCAATATCGGCTTGTTTTAACAATTCTTCTCTGCTGGTTTGATGATCTTTGAACAGAGTAATGCCGATACTGCCTGAAGTATGATATTCGTGTGAAACCAACTGGTAAGATTCACTTATGGTTGTAGTGATTTTATTAGCAATCAGTTGGGTATATTTCTTCGCCTCATCGGGTAAGTCACTCAATTCTGTCAGAATCACCACGAATTCATCGCCGCCCAAACGCGCAACCGTATCGCTGTCGCGGACACAGGATTGAAGACGGGCAGCCACTTCTTGCAACAACATATCGCCGATGTTGTGTCCTAGGGTGTCATTAAGCGTCTTAAAATCATCCAAATCAATAAATAACACCGCGCCTAATTTGCCGCTGAATTCACTGGCTATTAATGCGTGGTGCAGTCTATCCAGTAGTGAACGTCTGTTCGGCAGGTGCGTGAGCGTGTCGTAAAACGCCAAATGTTTAATTTCATCCGCCGCTGCTTTGCTCTCGGTAATATCGGTGAACGTACCGACATAATTGGTTATTTGCCCCTCGGCATTTTTAACAGCGGTGATAAACAGGCGTGCAGGGTAGTTTTCACCGCCTTTGCGCTTATTCCACAGCTCACCTTCCCAACTGCCAGTGCAATGAATGCTATTCCACATCTCCGAATAAAAATCCCTATTCTGATAGCCTGAACTCAGCATACGCGGATTTTTGTCTATCACGTCTGCACTGGTATAGCCTGTAATGTGCGTGAAGGCTTTATTCACGCGAATTATATGGTTATTCACATCGGTAATAATCGTTCCTTCCTTCGACTCAAAAGCCGTTGCCGCAATGCGAAGTTCGGTTTCAATTTTTTTCCGCTCGGTAATATCACGAATAGAACCGCAACAACCCACTAAAACGCCCGCCTCGCTATACAAAGATTGGCAGTTGTACTCAATCCAGCGTTCATCACCATCACGATGGATGATTTTCATATCTAAATGCTGTTCATCACGGTTCGCATAGGCTTTGTCCAGAATGTTGTAGCTGGTGCGATAATCTGGATAAAGTATAGTTTTCAAAAAATCGGGCGTAGTCGCGATCTCCGCTGGCGAATAACCAGAAATTTTAGTACAAGCAGGTGAGTTGTAAGTCATCAGAAAATGTTCATCGGTAATGAAAATCCAGTCACTGGTATTTTCTGCCAGTAAGCGAAACTGGTTTTCTGATGCCTGTAAAGCCTGCTGCGCTTTTCTGATGTCGCTTATATCAATATAAGTGAGTGTTAAACCTGCCATTTTTTTATTAACATCTCGATAAGGCGTGATACGACGCAGTAACGTACACTGCCCCCCCCAAGCAAGTTGTTTCTCGATAGCGTCCTGCCCCGCAAGCACGCTGTCAATATCAGTGTATAAACTTTCATCTGTGTGCAAGGGATGAAAATGCCGCAAATCCCGACCGATGTCACGCGGCACGAGCGGGAATATTTCAACTGCCTTGGGGGTAAACAGCTGTATCAAACCCTCGTTGTCAATAAATATGGTCGCCAAATCAGTGGAGTGAATCAGATTATTGAGGTTATTGGAGACTTTATTCAGCTCACAAATCTTCTGCTCGTGTTCTGCATTGACGCTGTACAGCTCTTCGTTGACCGAATGCAGCTCCTCATTGGTACTTTGCAACTCCTCGTTAGAAGCGAGCAGTTCTTCATTGGTCGCTTGCAGCTCTTCGTTAATAGTCTCTAATTCTTCCACGGTACTTTGTAACGATTCACGCGCCTGCCGTAACTCCGTTTCCAGATAATGAAGTTGCGTCGCCACTTGACTATCAATTTCGATGGCGGGTGTACTGCTTGTGGTAACGTTGATATTCTGCGTGTCGGGTACTTGCTCCTCCAGCAATACAATATAGTAGGTGGTGTTATCGGTGTTTTCAGGTAACGGTTCAACCGTAATATCGAGATGACACGAAATATCGCCCTCGGAAAAGGGAATACCTTTCAACGAAACTCTCATTTTGCGTTGCTCGGCGTTGCGCAACGCGGTCATCAATGCGATGCGTAATTTGCCTTCTGCCATAGCCGACAACTCTGTGCTGACGATACCTGTTGGCGGACGCAAATAACGCGCGGCATTGCCAAAGATATGTAACGCTTCCTGCTGATCGTTCACCAAAATGCCCGAAGGAATAAAGCGCGTCAGCAAGGCATCATAGACACGTCCTATGCGCAGGTTTTTCGCACTCGACTGGTGTTCTGTTTTATGTGCATAAAGCAAGGGTGCGCGTAGGTTGGCAATCAAACGGTCTTCGCGAATCTTCGTGAATACTTTCCAATGTTGATCTTCGGTGTGAAATTGAGTTGCCAATTCACCCAGTCCTTCACTCGCGCCCAAGATCAGATAGCCGTTGATTTTGAGTGCAAAATGAAAGAAGGCAATCGCCCGCATCTGTGCGGGATTCTGTAAATAAATCAGCAGATTGCGACAACTCACTAAATCAATGCGGGTAAAAGGCGGGTCTTTCAATACATTGTGTTCGGAAAAAATCAGCGTTTTGCGTAAATTCGCAATGACTTTATAACTACCATCGGTTTGGGTGATGAAATATTTTTCGCGCAATACCTCAGGCAGTTCAGAAAAACTGCTGGGCAGGTAAATGCCCTCAGCGGCAAAACGCAGTGATTCACGGTGCAGGTCAGTCGCCAGAATTTTCAGCCGTGGCTGTTTGCCGAGGTGTTCAAAGGCTTCGAGAAACAGAATAGCGATTGAATAGGCTTCTTCGCCCGTCGAGCAACCGCACACCCAAACGCGCACCTCGTTTGCATCAATCGCGCGCGTTTTTAAAATTTTGGGAATGACTTTTTGCCGCAGCACCTCAAACGCCTCTGGGTCACGGAAAAAACGGGTGACACCAATCAATAAATCCTTGTACAGCAAGTCGAGTTCAGTGCGGTCATCTTGGATGCGCTGCCCATATTCTTCAATACTGATGTGTTCTGGATGCAGGGCAATGCGTCGCTCTATGCGCCGCTTGATGGTTTGCGGTTTATAAAAATTGAAATCAATATTGTAGATGGTTTGCAGGCGTTCAAAAATGCTTGGAATACCCGGTTCAGGTGTCGAGTTTTGCGGAGATGTCGATGGATAGTCGAACTTGATTTCTGGGTTTTGAGCGCGGTGGGCATTTCTTCTGGACTGAGAATGCTATCAACGTAACCAGTGTCTATCGCACTGCGCGGCATACCATCAAAGCCAGAACTGTCTACACTCTGCGCAAATACCAGCCCGCCGCTCTCATGTACATCCATAATGCCCGCACTGCCATCCGATCCCGTCCCAGACAGCACGATGGCCACTGCTTTTCCCCCCCATGCAGTCGCCAAGGAACGAAAAAAAGTGTTAATCGGCAGGCTGAGTACCTTATCCTCAGGGCGATCTGTGCAGATGAGTTCATCCCCGTCAATCACCATATCTTTTTTGGGTGGTAGCAAGTAAATGGTGTTAGGTGCGATTATTTCGCGCTCCATCACCGAAATCACAGGCATGGTCGTGTAGCGTTCTAAATGTTCACCCATCAGACTTTTGAAATCAGGCGACAGGTGACGAATAACAACGAACGCCATGCCGCTGTCCACAGGCATGGCGCGAAATAATTTTTCCAACGCTTCTAATCCGCCTGCTGACGCGCCAATACCAACGATATAAGTCGCTCGTGCCGCAGGGGTTTTAGTATTCTTTTTAACCATAACTATTATTTTACTTATATTTTTTGAGATTATATTCTCGCTATAATACTTAATAATTATGGTGTAGTCTGTTCATTCGCCTACACAGTGTAGTTTTTTTAGATGTATCGCTGATATGTTGGATTAGATGTTTTGCTTCAAAGCCAATAATTCCGCTTCCAAGACACGGCAATGTTCCGTTGTACCACGCCATAAATCCAATACCGCATTCAAGATTAATTGTGTGGTAGCCATATCCCGATGAATACTTTTATTGGCTTGATAGGCGGCTTCTGGTGTCATGCCCTGTTCAATGGCTCGCAGTTGTGCCGCCATAATCTGATCTACCCCCAGAATGTGGTACACCAGCCATGAGGTAATAAAACGCACTACGTTTTCTGCCGTTTGTACAGCATCTTCATCGGCATTGCTATGTAACTGCAAACGGCTTAAATCATAAATAAAGGAATTGTGTTCCATGTGGTGCAGGGCAAAGAATTGCGGATCAATGTTACGCTCTTTCATCATCGCCTCTTCATCGGTAAAATGTTGATGGGCATAATCCAGTAATTCTTGTAGCGTTTGTTCGACCATCTCTTCGCTGGGGACACCGATGGCAAAACAATCGGCGAGTTTATTCAGCAACACAAAAAGACCTGCGTGTTGGCTATCAACCAGTTCTATGTGGGTTTCAAAATGTTCTGACCACTCTAGCATGACGCTCTCTCCTGATAGGATAATTATAATTTTTTAAGCTGGTACACCGTCAGTTTAGTTATGACGGGTAAGGTGACTAGACCTGCGAGGTTTTAAAAACCTCGCAGGTCTTTATCGCACCGTCATAATAAAAGACTGACTAATAATGTAAAGATTCGTAGATGACGGGGTGACTTAGGGTTTTACGCGCCAATCCCCGTTCAGCAAAACCACCAGCAACTCATCATCTTCGAGACACAACAACTGGGCGAAGCGCGTTTTTTCAGCCGTATCCGCCGTCAGATAATCGGTTGCCAAATAATTTTCCAGTAATAAATCCAGTTCTTTCATGCCGCGCCGACATTGCCATTTTACTTTTGCCAGTTCGCTCACTGTCTTTGAATCAGCAGTTTTTTAATTTCGGCAATGGCTTTGGCAGGATTCAAGCCTTTTGGGCAGGTGTCGGTGCAGTTCATGATGGTGTGACAACGATACAGTTTGAACGGGTCTTCCAGTTCATCCAAGCGTTCGCCTGTGGTTTCATCACGGCTATCGACCACCCAGCGGTAGGCTTGCAATAAGACCGCAGGGCCTAAATAGCGTTCACTGTTCCACCAGTAACTGGGGCAACTGGTAGAACAACAGGCGCATAAAACGCAATCATATAAACCGTCGAGTTTGGCGCGGTCTTCTTTGCTTTGGAGGCGTTCAGAATCGGCAGGTGCAGGCGTTTCTGACTCCAGCCACGGTTTAATAGAGCTGTATTGCGCATAAAAATGGCTCAAATCGGCAACCAAATCTTTCACCACCGCCATGTGCGGCAACGGAAAAATCTTGATAGTGTCGGGATAAGAATCAATGGCTTTGGTACACGCCAAGGTATTTTTGCCGTTGACCATCATGGCGCACGAACCACATACGCCTTCACGACAAGAACGACGAAATGTCAGGGTGCTGTCGATGTCATTTTTGATTTTTAAAATGGCATCCAGCACCATCGGGCCGCAATCATCCATGTCTAATTCATAAATATCAATGCGCGGATTTTCGCCCGAATCGGGATTCCAGCGATAAACTTCAAAACTGCGTACATTCTTCGCGCCTGCGCGCGCTTTAAAGGTTTTACCCGCTGTTAATACTGAGTTTTTGGGTAGGGTGAATTCAGCCATGCGTAAAATCTCTCTGTTGATAAGAATTAGTGACGAAGTCTACGCTACCAGTAAATAAATGCCTAGCCCGACCATCGTTAAACCGCTGATAAATTTCAGCCACCGTCCTTCTTTTTCTTGCAGACGGTGTTGGCTCAGGGTGATAACGCCGATGGATAAAATAAGCAGGTCATCCAGCATATAGGCAATATTATAAAGTAGCAGGTAACTGTAATAGCTGATGTTATCCAATTGTTTCAGCGTCAAAATGCGCGTGTACAAGGCAGGAAACCCTGAGGTACACATAAATTCTACTATCTGCACCAACAAAGCCAATACCACCGCGCCAATGATTGCCGCCGTCATATTTTTGGCTTGCAGAATGTTGCGTATGCGTTCATAAATAGCGGGTTTAGCGGCATTTGGAATGGATAAACTCACGCCCCAGCCAAATCGCCAGAAGTCTTTAAGATTCAGCAATCCCGCGACTAACGCAATAACAGCAATCGCTATTTCTGACACGCGCGATAACCCAATCAGCAAAAATAAATTCAGCCACGCCGCCATAAACATAAAATAGGCAATGCCTTCAACGGCAACAAATGTCCCTGCGATTGCCAGCATACGCGGTCGGTTATTCATCGGCGCAAGCAAGGCAATCACCAGCAATAATACCCACATCGAACACGGATTAAAGCCATCTAATAAGCCCATTGCGATAGTGAATAACGGTAAGCCCACTTCTTCCAGCGATAATTTATACCCTAAAAAATTGACGGCAAAGGTCGGCTTCGCGGGCGTGTTTGCTTCACAGGAAACCACTTGCTCCGCTTGACAACTGCCTGAGCTATCCTGATTGTTGTTGGCAGGTGGCGTTTGCGCCAACACATCACGAATCAACTGCCCTGTGCTGGTTTCATCCGAATAGCCAATCAACAACTGCCCTCTGATTTGAAAAGCGGGTATACGCACGACTCTTATACCTTGATTTTTAGCCAGTAATTGCAACCGCTGCAATGCGTCAGGCTGTTTGGCTATATCAATAATGACGATTTTTAACGCGGGTTGTTCTTGTTGTAGCGTGTGTAAAAAAGTTTCTGCTTTCGCACAATGCGGACAACCCTCACGCACAAATACTTCAATATCGGCTGGCACTTCCGCATAAGCAAAAGAAGTCGCCATCAATAGCAGAAATAACATAAACAGCTTAGGTATGGTCTTCAACATAATTATTTTCCCAAGAGATTAAGAATATCTAAATGGTATAGCAAATACCAAAACTGACTAAAAGATTCTGTCAGACTGTCGATATATGAGCCATTCAACGGAAGCCATAGTTCAAACTCACTACATTATATCGAGACTATAGGCTAAATACGCCCGTCCTCTTTGCGTGTCTTTCGTGTTGCTTACGGATAAAAATGCGTCAAATGACACATCTGTTTTATGTTAGATAACATAGTAAATAACTAATAGCCTGATTTTTATTATCAGCATCAGGTTTTTTCATAGATGCTTAGCGGCTAAACAAGACATGGCAAGGAAATTGCTTTCAGTAGTGATATGAACCACACTATCTTTAGAGTCTTATTTTGTCGGCAATACTACTTAACTCTACTCAAATAGCGCAGCTGTTTCAGAATCATAATGCAGCCATTGTGGCATTTTTACTTAATCGTGTGGCGTGTCCTGAAACCGCACAGGATTTAAGTCAGGAAACCTATTTACGCTTACTCAATAAAGGCGAGATAACGCATGATGAAAATATCATCGGTTATCTGTTTCGGATCGCCGACCGTTTAGCGATCGACTATCTGCGTCAGGGGCATTTACCCAGAAATAACACCGTTGCACTCACCGATGATTTACACTGCCCCCAGCTACAACCCGATGTACTCACCGAATTACGCGAGCGATGCCAACTGGTATTAGATGCCATCAATTCTTTACCGCTTAAATATCAACGGGTATTTTTATTGCGCAAAATTGATGAACTGAGTTACAACCAAATCGCCCAGCAACTGGCTATTTCTGAAAAAACCGTGCAGCGTTATTTAGTCAATGCCCTGCTGCATTGTCATCATTATCTGGAAAATCCACCTCGTTAATGCAGCACACTCCACAGCAATTAAAACAAGCAGTCACATGGTTTGTGCGTCTACAATCTGAACAATGTTCTGAGCAAGATCAGCAACTGTTTGCAACGTGGTTAGCCAAAGACGCAGCACACCGTGCGGCATACACAAAAGCCGAACAGTTGTGGGGCACAATGGACAGCCTCAAAACACTGGATGACATTCCCGCACTCACCAAAGCGCGTCACGCAAAACCCGAAAAATCACACCTATCCATTATCGCCTCATTCGTATTGATAACATTGCTGGGTGGTGCGGCATATAGCGAATACAGTGCTGAAACGCTGACTTATACCACCGTACAAGGCGAACATCGGCATATCATACTGGCAGATAATTCACAGGTTGACCTGAATACCGACACCCAACTACAAGTCAAAATTTCTCTGTTACAACGGCAAGTGCAGCTGGTGCAGGGTGAAGCCTTGTTTACTGTCAGTCATGAGCCACTGAGAAACTTTACCGTACAAGCCGATACCCTGCGTATTCGTGACATAGGTACGCGTTTTAATGTCCATCTTGAACCTGAACGGGTTGCCGTCGCTGTGTTAGAAGGTGAAGTTGAACTTGATGACGGGCAGTCAGTAAACCATCAATCATTATCAGCAGGAAATTAGCGCGTTTACACCAAAAACACAGGATTAAGTCAGTCGGAAACCGTTACTACCGATACTGTCACTGCGTGGCTGGATGGGCATCTGGTGTTTAAACGCGCACCGTTACGCCAAGTCACTGCTGAATTGGAACGTTATCACCCTGTAAAATTTGTGTTTGCCAATCAGGAACTCGCGCACGAAACTCTGAGCGGCACGTTCGAGGCGAATAATCTGGAGCCCTTCTTACACGCTATTGAAACCCTGTTACCTGTTCGCGCAAAACACCAAGGCAAAACCATTGTGTTACAGCGAACACAAAAAAAATAAAAAGTTTGTCCAGTTGAGCGGTGCAGTTTCGTTATTAACTAAGTAGCCCTGTAAAAAATTCAGAGCATTTACTTAACCAACGGAGTTTTTATGATTAATCCGCCTTTCAAACCGCGCAATCTGTCGTTATTAGCGTTACTACTAGCTAACGCGCTTGATGCTCAAGCTGCCCAAGAAACCTATAACTACAATTTACCTGCACAACCTGCGTCCAGTACCTTGGATCAAATTGCCAAATCTTCAAAAACCCAGCTGATTTATGCCGATAAAAACGTGCAAGGCGTAACCGCCGCACCGGTAAAAGGCAATTACACCGCACAACAAGCCTTAACAGTCGCACTGGGCAGCACAGAATTAACGCAAGAAAAAGTGGATGATCGCTTAATTACCGTCAAAAAAGCTCCGCCTAAAGCAAATGCCAATGATTCAAAAACATTGGCAACAATGACAGTTACAGACAAAACGGATAAGGCTAATGTCAACGCACCTGATAACGCCACTTACAACATCGTTGATGCCGTAACCGCGACTAAAACCGACACGCCCATCATGCAAACGCCGATGTCCGTTAAAGTCGTGCCTAAGCAGGTGTTGAAAGATCAGCAAGTGATTACCGTTGACCAAGCGTTACGCAACGTCAGTGGCGCAGTTGCGGGTGCAGGTGGTACAGGCAACTTTTTTCTGCGCGGCTTTGGTAACTCTAATGTGTATCGTGATGGCTTTTTAAATCAAAGCCTATGGTCGCACACTGAAGACCTCGCCAATATTGAACGGGTTGAAGTATTGAAAGGACCAGGGTCTATTTTATACGGACGCTCTGAACCGGGTGGATTGGTGAATTTTGTCACTAAGTCGCCGTTGAACACGCCTTATTACAGCCTGAGCCAGCAATTCGGTTCATTCGATTTATATCGCACCAATATTGATGCTACAGGTCCTCTGACGGAAAACAAAGACCTCGCCTATCGTTTTAATCTGGGTTATCAAACCGATAGAACGTTTCAACAGTTTGGTGGCAATGAACGTTTATTTGTTGCCCCAAGTTTACGCTGGAATATCTCCGATAAAACCACCTCCACGTTAAAAGTCGAATACAGTGATATTAAAGAAAAGGGACGAGGTACTGTGCCGTTGATGGGCAATCGCCCCGCGCCTATTTCACGCGAGTTAAATCTGGGTGATCCGTGGAATCGACAAGAAGATGAATATGTCATGGTATCGTTGAACACCGAACATAACTTCAATGACAACTGGAAACTGCGCCATCGGTTCAATTTCAGTAATCATGAATTAACCATGACAGGCTTTTATCCTGATGGTGCGTGGGCTTCCATTGACCCATTAGTCGGTGATATTAGCCGCTCTTTCTTTGCGCAAAATATGGACGACAAAGACTATATCCATAACTTTTTCAACTCCGTTGAAGTAACTGGAAAATTTGAAACAGGCTTTGCTAAACACACGTTATTAATGGGCGGTGATTATTATCGCAGTGATAGTCGGTTTACATCGGCAGGTTTTGGCGCAAACCCAAATCAGTACGATGTCAGCAATATCTATCTGCCTACGCACCAAGCAGGATCGCCTGCTATTGATGCCGCCGATATAACGACCTCTCGCTTAACCCTACCTTGGTTTGGTCTTTATATGCAGGATCAAATTGAACTGCCTTATAACGTGCATTTATTGGGCGGCTTTCGTTATGACAACGCGGAAAGTAATGGTATAGCGACTGGCGAATATGCAACTGATCGCACGCGCTCGCATGAAGATAAAATTTCTCCACGCGGCGGCATGGTATGGCAACCGATTCCTGAATTATCAGTTTACGGTAGCTATACTGAAAACTTCGGCGCATCAAATACGGTAAACCGAGGCATTCCATTACCGCCACAAACTGCTAAACAATGGGAAACGGGTATCAAAACCGAACTGTTCGATGGGCGTTTCACAGGTACAATCGCTTATTTCGACCTGAAAAAGCAAAATTTACCTGTATCGGTCGATCCATTTACCACCAAAGCAGTTGGACAAGCTGAAAGTAAAGGCTTAGATCTGGACGTAACGGGTGAAATTCTAACGGGTTGGAATGTCATTGGTGCTTATGCCTACACGCCGTTTGCTAAAACTGTTGATAACGGTATGGAAACAGACCCAGTGACTGGCTTGGATGTGGCTTCAGCACAAAACGGCAAACGGCTGAACAACGCACCCAGAAACAGCGGCAGTTTATGGACAACGTATGAGCCACAAATAAAATACTGGCACGGGCTGAAAGTGGGCGCGGGTATGCAGGGCGTGGGTAAACGTGAAATCGGTTATAACGAAACCGCGCAAGCACCCGGTTATGTGACGATGAATTTAATGGCAAGCCAACTATGGAAGGTCGGCAAATCAAAAGTAACCGCGCAACTGAACGTCGATAACCTGCTGGATAAAACCTATATCGGCAGCATCTACAGTTATGGCCCAAGCAATTACGGTGCACCGCGCACATTCATGGGTTCAATCAAAATAGAGTATTAATCAGCGGTAGGGTGGACAACGCTTTTTTGCCCACCTTTTTGCCAATAAAAGTGGTGGGCAAAAAAACCTGCCCACCCTACGATTCACAACTAACAATGATGAATTTATCCCTAAAAAATCGTCGTAAACTTTGGCTAAAAGTACACTTGTACCTTGGGTTATTTGCGGGTGCCGTGTTTGTTATTATTGGACTCACGGGCAGCCTACTGGCATTTGAATACCCGTTAGATGAAGCCTTAAATGCCGACTTAATGACAGTATCCGTGTATGACAATAAAACCATCATGCCATTAGATGACATTGTTGCCGCTGGTTTAAAAGCTGTCCCTGCTAACGGCACGGTGTTAAATATAGATTTTCCGCGACATGAACAACTGGCTTACGCATTGTGGTTTGAACAAGCCTCTGGCAACCCCGATTTTCCGACACGCCATCAAATATTTATCAATCCGTACACAGCAAAAGTCACAGGGCAACGCCTGCTGATTGATTTTGATCATATCTGGCGCAACCCGTTTAAAGATTTTATTTTACGCCTGCATTACACCTTGGCATTAGGTGAACAAGGCATGATGATTGTCGGCTTTATCGGTATCGGTTTATTTTTTTCAGTTTTAACAGGATTAATTTTATGGTATCCCAACAAAGGACAGCTTAAAAAAGCCCTGACCATAAAACGCCATGCCAGTGCTGAACGCTTCAACTTTGATTTACACAAAACCGTCGGTTTTTACAGCTCATTTATTCTGTTATTCGCCATTGCATCAGGGGTTTATCTGATTTTCCCTGATTACGGACGCGGCTTGATTAAAGTGTTTTCAGCCATCACCGCAACACCGTGGGGCAATTATAAAAGTGTCGTTCCGACAGGCGATAAAACGCCGAAAACGTTTAGTCAAATAACCGCGATTACCGATGCCTATTTTCCAGACGGCTCATACCAATTCATCACATTTCCGCAAAATAGCGATGATGTTTATTTTATTGGCAAACGGACTGCCAATGAAGTCAATCAGCATCATCCCTATCGGCAACTGTGGATAGACCAATACAGCGGCAACATTCTGCACACGCAAGATGCCAGTACGCGCACGGCGGGCGATGTCATTGATGAATGGATACGCCCATTACATACAGGTGAGGCATTTGGTCTTACAGGACAACTTATTATTTTAGTGTTGGGTTTAATACCCTCAGCACTGTATGTCACTGGTTTTATTCGCTGGTTACAAAAACGTAATGCCAAAAAACGCAGCACCCAAACACATTCTTTAATAGCGAAATAGGAAAGGAAAATGTCAGCATTAAATTTATCACGCCGACGCAATGTTAAAGGTCAAGTCGTAAAAACGGCCAACCCATACACACAAGAAGATAATGATGATGATTTATTAAGCTCATTTTCTTTACCGCGTTATTTTCAGATACATTTTCAGCATATTCATGAGCGAACCGACAATGTGCATGAGGAGTTGGCTGAGCTTAAACTCTATGTCAACAAACTCGAAACCAAGTTGGACGCGCTGTTGTTGTTATTGAATCAGCATCAACGTGAACGCTGATAACGTTGATTGCCTAAAATCGCATAACACACGGGCGTTAAAATTAAACTCGCCGCCATGCCTAGCAATAAACCTGCTGATAAAGATAAGGTCATCGGAATGAGAAATTGGGCTTGTGGGCTAGTTTCTAATAGCGTCGGTAGGAAACCTGCAAAGTTGGTGAGAAACGCGAGAAAAATGGGGCGAAATCGTGAGGTACAGGCATCACAAATCAATTCGGCGATGGGTTTGTTTGGGTCATTATTTTCTTTTAAATAATCCAATAATACTAAGCTGTCGTTGACCACTACGCCACTGGCAGCGACCATGCCGACTAAGGATTCCATTGATAATGGCAAACCCAGCGCAGCGTGAGCTAATACGCCACCACACCATGCCACGGGTGCGGCGAGTAAAAAAATCAGCGGTTTTAAATACGAGCGAAACGGGATGGCAATCAATACATAAATGACTAATAATGAAATCAGGGTGTTTTGTTGCAACGAAACCGCCATTTCTTTTTGTTCTTGATGCCCTTGCCCAATATCGATACTCAAACCTGTGTAACGCTGTTGCAAGGTTTTGAGTTCATTGACTTCCAGCTTGTCATACAGCGCGTTGACATCGACTTTTTTAGTATCAACACGCGCTTGAACTTTCAAAATACGACGGCGGTCTTGACGCATAATTTTAGCCACGCCATTACTTAAGGTCACGTCTGCCAAGCTACTCAATGGTACGCTCTGCCCGTTGGCTAACTGTATCGGTAAATCATGCAGATTAGTCAATGATTGCCGTTCTGCACGCGGATAACGTACCCTGATTTTGACTTCATTACGCCCACGTTGTAAGCGTTCGACTTCATCACCGTAGTAGGCGTTGTGAACTTGTTCGGAGAGTTGTTCAAGACTGATACCTAAGTGTTCTGCACTGGGCTTTAGTGTTAAATGAATTTCGGGTTTGCCTACTTCAGCAGAATCAATAACATCATAAACGCCTGTGTAGCTGGCAAGCAGGGTTTTGAATTGCTCGGCGGCTTTAACGAGGTCATCGGCATCGGTCGCGCCTAAATCAAATTCAAGGTCATAAGGCACATCGCCTTCTTTATACAAAAAGTCGATTTTAGTCCGCCCTAAATCACCAATGCGTTTACGCCAATCGTTAATAAAATCTTCAACGCCTAAGCGTTCTCGTCCTTCGGGGGAAAATTCTGTCCAAAAGCCCGCATTGTGTTCAAAAATCATGGTTTCTAAACCAACTACGACACTGGGTTGATTTGGCTGCGCAGCATTTAATTCATCACGCAAGGCAAAAAAGGCGTGTTCTACTTGTTTGGCACGGTTGCGGGTTTCGCTGTAAGGCATATCTTCTGGGCTAGTCAGTGATACCCAAAAGCTGTCTTTAATGACATCCGCTTGTAACGATAGCCGTATGCGTCCGCTTTCTACCCACGCGGTACATAACAATAACATCACGATGAAACAGGCAACGGTCAGATAACGCCACTGGAGCGCGAATTGTAAAAAAGGACGGTAGTAACGATTAACAAATCGTTCTAACCATTGATTCAGCCATGACCGTATTCTTGCCAATGTAGAGACGTTGCACTGCAACGTCTGTTCAGCGGCTAAATGCGACGGCAAAATCAGCAAGGCTTCAATCAGTGAAAACACCAGCGTTAAAATCATCACGATACAAATCGGTTGCATCATGCGCCCCGCCCAACCGGGCAAAAATAAGCTGGGTAAAAACGCCACTAATGATACTAAGACCGACAAAATCACTGGCAACGCGACGGCTTGTACGCCTTTAATGGCAGCGTTAAGATTGGATTCTTTGCCTTGTTCTTGCAAGGAATACACACTTTCACCAATGATAATGGCATCATCGACCAAAATACCCATTGCCAATAGAAAGCCAAATAAAGACAGCATATTGAGCGACACATCCAGCATCGGCATCAGCCATAACGCGCCCAATATCGAGGTAAAAATTCCCACCCCTGCCCATACCGCAACCCGCAATTGTAAAAATAACGTCAATACTAAACACACCAACACAAAGCCGCTCAGCCCATCTTCGATAAGGGTTTGTATGCGTTCATCATAGGCTTGTGAATTATCCCACCATGTGGTCATCACTAAGCCTTGCGGCAATTTTGCTTGGGCTTCGGCAACGTATTGTTTAACCCGTCGCGCCACTTCAACGGAACTGTGTTTGGTATGAATTTCCCAGCCTTGGGCAGTTTCGCCGTTGTGATGCCATTCGGAGAGCTTTTCTTCTAAACCATCTTGAATCGTTGCAATGTCTCTTAGATACAATTTCGCACCGTTGGCATCGGTGCGTAACACGATATTTTTCAAGCTTTCGGCATCCCCTGCTTTCGCTTGAATACGCAGTGACAATTCACCCGCTGGGGTTTTGACCAAACCATTGGATTGATTTAACGAGGCGTGATGAATTGCTTCGGTGACATCATGCAAAGATAACTGGTATTGGCGCAGTTTTTCCGCTGAAACCTCAATAGCGATTTCATACGCGAGTTCATTGTAATTGCGTACCAAGCGCACACCATCTATGCGTTCAAGATCAGCCTTTATGGTCTCGCCATAGCGTTGCAAAGCCAGCGGATTGGTTTCACCGTGCAGAGCAACCCAAATAACCCCAGAATCATCATCGCGGGTGGCGGCTTGTACGGTAATGCTTTCTATACCTTTAGGTAAACGCGGAATGCTTTGAATAGTCGCGCGTAAGGTATTAATCATTTGTTCTGAATCAACCTCAGGCAACACAGCAACATTGAGCAGGCATAGTCCTTCGGTAATTTGGCTATCAACGCGCTTTACACCTGCGCGGTCATAAATTGCGGTTTCAAGTCGCACACACACCGATTCTTCAATTTCCAACGGCCCTGCGCTGGGATAGGAAGCCGTGATGGTAATTTTGTGCAGATTAAAACGCGGAAAAACTTCTTTATCCACGATGTTAAAACCAACAATACCACCGATAAAAATCGTGACCATTAATAGATTAGCTGCAACTGAATTCGTTGCAAACCACGCGAGTAGTCCTGTCGGCTGTGAATTGGTCACTGACTTGCGCCCACTTGAACGATCATGCCTTCAATGGGTAAATCAATGCCTGAGGTGATAATGCGTTCACCTGCTTGCAGGCCATTTTGTATTAAAACCCGATTGGCTTCGGTGCGTAACACGTCAAGATGGCGGCTGTGTAGCTGTTGATGATTATCAACGATTAATACCTGTTGCGCGGCATTAATCGCCTGTTGTGGTAAGGCGAACACGTTGTCCAAGGTTTTGCCTTGAATGTCGGCTTCGACAAATAGCCCGTTTAATAATGGAGCTTCATCAGACCTGCGAGGTTTTAAAAACCTCGCAGGTCTTGGTTGCTGTACTTCGGCGACTAGGTATAACACGCCTGTACTTTCATCAACTGTTCCCTCAGTACGCACAATATGGGCTTGCCACGTTTGCAGTGCGCCTGCCAGTTTCGCAGTCAAAGTCACTTCAACAGGATTTTGTTTAACATCATTTAACGCTATATCGAGATAAGCCAATTGTTCTAAGGCTATCGGCAAGCGAATTTCTGCCACATCAGTCGCATAAAGCCGCGCCAGTTTTTCTCCCGTTTGTATCACTTGCCCTAAAGCAACCGCTTTGCTGTAAAAACGCCCTGTAAACGGGGCGCGTAGTTCACAACGACTGCGCTGATTAGTCGCTTGCAGCAACGTACTTTCAGCGGCTTTTAATTTAGCGCGGGCTTCGGTGAGTTGCGGTTCACGCATGACTAAAGCCGACGGTTGACCCGTGCCTAAGGCTTGCCATTCTGTTCGCGCTTGGTCGGCTTGGGCTTGTTCCGTTGCCAGTTGGCGTTTTGCTTCGGCAATCTGTGCCTGTGCTTGCACGATAGCCGCGTCATAATCGCGTGCATCGAGTCGCATTAATAATTCATCTTTTTTAAACACGCCACCCGCCACAAAATCGGGGTGTAAAAACGTCACTTTACCCGCGACTTCGGCAGTTAAATCCAGCTCATGACGGGGCTTAACAATGCCTTGTGAATGCACATTAAGCCGTCGGGTTTCTGGTTTGGCTTCGATAACCGTGACGATAGGAATATTGTGGTCTGGTTTTTCGGGTTCTAACACAGGGCGCGTGGCAATCAACGCATAAGTCCCTGCTCCACCCAGCAATAAAACAATCGCTGGCAAAATAATTTTCAGTTTACTCATTAAACGCCACCGCCTAATGCCAGATAGAGATCAATGCGATTATTGATTAATTGGCGTTGCACGGTGAGATGATCGCTTTGTGCGGTATAGGTACTGCGATAACTGTCTAATAAAGTCAGAATTTGAATTAAACCCTGACCGTAAGAATACACCGCGAGTTTTCGACTGGCTTCGGTTTGTTCAACGGCTTCTTGTAAGGCGTGTTCTTGTGCGCGTAGCCATTTTTCAGCGGCTAAGGCTTGCTCAACTTCACGAAACGCGGTGAGTGCAGTACTTTGGTATTGATTCAAGGCTTCCTCAGTGAGTGCTTCATTTTTGCGAATATCGCCTGTTAATTTGCCGCCTTTAAATATCGGTTGCACCAAGCCCATTGCTAAATTCCAAGCGGCGGCGCGGGGGTCAATTAATTCTGCTAATGCCGCGCTACCCGTGCCACCGCTGGCAGTTAAAGCAATACGCGGTAATAAGGCTTGCTTGGCAGAAAATACCCGTGCATCCATGGCTTGTACGCGATTTAAGGCAGCAATAATATCGGGGCGGCGGGTTAATAATTCAGAGGGTAATCCAGCGGCGATAAGTGCGGGTGGTGCGGGTAATTTGGCATTTTGTTTTAATTCACCGCTAGGATAACGCCCCAGTAACACTTCCAAACGGCGAGTAATAATCTGCACTTGATTACGCGAGCTTGCCAGTTGCGCTTCGGCATTGGCTAAATCGGTTAATACTAAACGCAAATCCAAGCCGCCTGTTAAGCCGCGTGTAAAACGTCCGCGTATTAAATCCGCGATAGTATGGCGGTCTTTCATGGATTGTTCGGCAACGTCTACCTGCAAGTTGGCTTCAATTAAATCAAAATAACTTTGTGCAGTGCGGGCAGCTAATGACAGTTTTGCAGCTTGCAAATCTGCCGCAACTGCGCTGGCTTCTTGTTCGGTGGCTTGTTGCGTGGCGCGTATGCGTCCCCATAAATCAATTTCCCAACTGAGATCAAACAGCATATTAAATGAGCCTGTTGTTTCGGTATTCTGTAAATTGCCACGTTGATAATTCGGCGATACCGCCAACTGCGGCAAGCGATCTGCGCCGTCAATAATGGCTTGTTGACGTGCGGCATTCACCCGCGCGGCGGCGGCTTTTAAATCATAATTATGTGTCAGTGCATCGTTGACTAAGCGGATTAAAGTGGCATCAGCAAACGCATTCAGCCATTGCGGATTGATGTTGGTAGCGATTAAGTAATTGCTCGTCCACTGTGCAGGAAATGTCGGACTGATAGCCACCGCATCACGAGATGGCATATCGCCACAGCCGCACAATAACAGTAACGCACAGGAAACAGTGGCACAGTGACGCATAAGCATGGGTTGATTTGCTGTATTTAGAGGGGTTTCATATTGTATGGTCAGTTGTTGTAGACGATAGTGTTATCAAGATACCTCAGTACATCAACCCATATACTGAGGTGGTAGGTATTAATCCCGCAACGGTGTCACCTTACCTGTTGCCTTGAATTCGCGGTAATCGGCTATCACTTGCGCGTGGTCGAATGCCAGTACCTCAGGCAAATTATCCAGCGTATAAATGCCGAAGTTTTTCGCATCATCTGCCGCCATCGGCATTCCTGTGGCTTCGGCAACGTACACCGCTGTGACGGTGTGTCCGCGTGCATCCCGTTTGGGATTGGAATAAATACCCAGCAACGCGGTTAAGGTCACATCGAGACAGGTTTCTTCTTTCGCTTCACGCACGGCGGCGTGTTCAACGGTTTCGCCGACATCGACAAAACCGCCGGGAATTGCCCAGCCGAACGGTTCATAAGCGCGTTCGATTAATACAAACGGACGGTCTGGCTGGTCGATAAGTTCAATGATAATGTCAGCGGCGATTAAGGGAGTAATGGGTTTTGCCATGAGTAGTCCTCGTTATAGTTTCTGTTGTAAATAGCGTCTTAATAAATCCAGTGCCGATAAGGCGGACTGGTGTTGTTTGCGTTTTAACGCGCCAGCAATGGTTTGAGTAGTTGCATAAAAACCGTGCGGGGTTACTAAACCGTTATGCAGTATCATCACGCCGTTTTTGTCGCCTGTGTAAAGCTGAACGAGGGCAAAAGTCGCGCCGCTGGTTGTTTGTAATTCTAACGCGAGTGCCTGTAAATCGGTTTGTTCTGTGCTGATGAGTGCAGGTTGATAACGCGCTTCCAGCAGCCAGTCTGCACCGATACATAAACTGGTCAATAAGCCGCAACTGACGGTTTCAATCACTGCCAAGGTAGAGCCGCCCTGCGTCATGAGGTCATTTAAGACCGAGATTAAATCGCTGTTGGTTTCGCGGGTGTGGTCAATGGCAAATACGGTATCGCCCAATTGCGCGGCGATTTGATTCACTAATGCGGCTTTTTCGCTTTCAGCGTAGGCAAACGGAAATAATAGTTTGGTTTGTACTTCGCCCAGTTCGGCGCGATAGCCCAGTTGTACGTCGTCAGGAATGGCAATGCTGTTCATCAGCTCTTGAATAGCTGATTCACCGATACCGAGTGTTCTGAGTGTGGTTAAATTACTGGGTTGTAATGCAAAGCGTTCGCTTAGTTGCGGCTGAACTTTATGGGTGTACATCGGTTTCATTTCCGACGGCACACCTGGCATAAACACAAACCAGCACCGCCCGACCTGCACAGCAAAACCGGGTGCTGTGCCGTATTCATTATCCAGTCGCTGCGCACCTTGCGGTAATAACGCCTGTTTACCGTTTGATGCTGGCATCACGCGCTGCCGATGGGCAAAAAACTGTTCGATGTGTGCGAGTGCCTCGGTATCCAACGTCAACGGCAGATTAAACGCCGTCGCCACTGCCTCAGCGGTTAAATCATCGGTGGTGGGCCCAAGTCCGCCCGTACAAAGGCAACAATCAGCCCGTTGCGCAATTTCGCCCAGCAAGGTAATCAAGTCCTCTATTCTGTCGCCGACTGTGGTGTGACGTGCGACATTGAAGCCCAATGATACTGCTTGTTGCGCTAACCACGCGGCATTGGTATCGACGATTTGCCCTGTAACAACTTCATCACCTTGCGAAAATATTTCTAGTCGTGGATTCATGTAAAAACTCATTGGATTAAATGGCTATTGATTTACTGTTTTTTTATTCCCAACTCAGGTTATCCTAACAACAAAAAAACGCAACGCAATAACTGCGCTCACTGTGAATAATTTGATAGGATTTTTATGCTGGACAGTCATCCGCGCACCCAATTGTGCTTGATGCTTAAACAATACGGTCAGATTATCATGACTGACCCCAAACGCTGTAAAGCTCTATTAAGTGACTTAGCACCCGAACACCGCTTGGAAACCTATTTACTCATCACCGCTTTAGAACAGAAAATCACCGATGATTTGCTAAAACCTAATCATTTAATGCCTATCAACATTCGCTTGGAACGCTTAACACAAACTTTGCGTGATGCTGTCGGTATTGAAGAAGAATACGCTTATTGGGCAGTGGAATCATGGGCATTAGCCTTGGGTATAATTACGCAACCGTTGCCGACAGCAACACCGACCCCACCTGCTCTGCCCATTGCACCGACGATACTTTTACCGCCATCAAACCCAGCACTACCGCCTAAACGAACGCGCCGCATCCCGACCAATGTCCTGTTTATCGCGTGGCTGCTTGCGGGTATTTTTATCATCACGGTAGTTGCATTTTCTGCAAAAACGCACTCAAACAATAAGATGACTAAAGCACCCGTCACCACAGAACTATCAACAACGGCTGAACCCGTGGACGCAGAACCAAGCGATCCGTGGACACAAAACAACTTAGGGGACTTGTATTATGACGGTCGCAGCGGCTTTGCAGTGGACTACCAACAAGCGGCACAATGGTATCGTAAAGCCGCCGAACAAGGCAGCATCGCAGGACAATGCAATTTAGGTTTTATGTATGCCAACGGTTACGGCGTAACGAAAGATTATCAGCAGGCGGTGTATTGGTATCGCAAAGCCGCTGAACAAGGCAGTACCGATGGGCAGAATAATTTAGGGGTGATGTATGAAAATGGCTACGGTGTAACGAAAGACAGCCAGCAAGCCGAACTTTGGTATCGCAAAGCCATTGAACAAGGGCATTATGGCGCACAGGAATCATTAAAACACCTGCTTGAAAGCAGTAATGCCATTAACAATTAAGGCTTGAATCTGTTTAACAAATCCTCTACTTCATCGGCATAATCAATAAAAAAAGCAGACTGTGGTTGCTGCAAAAAACGTGTATAGCCATCTATAACATTAGTATCGGTCGCATCAAGCCTGTTAAAACCCATCGTCCAATCTGAAAAACGCCTTTGTTGAATTGAATTTTTATATACCAATATCACGTCCCGATGCCGCTCATCTTTTGCAATGGTGGTATAGAGATTTTCGATTGTCTCCAGCTCGCCTTCAAGTGCCTGTATAAAAAATCCATCACGGTATAGAAGCATCCCCGTAATCGCTGCTTTTTCATTTTTAGGTCTGGCTTTTTTAAGCATGGCTTCCAAGTGTTTATCAGACATTTCCTGATTGGCAATGCTGACATAAACAAGACAATAAAGTGACATGGATAATCCTCAGTGATATGAATAATTTTCTTGTTTTACGGCACTATGTGGACATTAAAGGTATCGACGCTAACGATAACAAATACACAGACATTCACACAAAGGCACGCAATTATTATACTGGCTTTCATGTTGATTTTAAAAGAGAGGGTATCCACATTAGAGACACTGTTGGTTAATCACCCGAACAGTGAATGCACTGTTTGCCACGCACTCACAAAACGCCTTATCAACAATGCCTCGTTCAGCCAGTTGCGCTAAGCTGAGCGTGTCATCAATCGCCGCTGATTTAATCACCAGCAGTTCATCGGCAGACAGCCTATCAGCCAACCACGCGGCAAGACTGTCGGAAGTTATATCCCACGTTGCGGGAACACCTGCGTTATTTAATTCGTCAATATCAGGCGACCACACGATAATGTTTGACGGGCTTTGTTGAATGGCACGCACTGAATGCGCAAGCTCAACATCCGCTTGCAAACCTTTCACCAACCACGCCATTTGCTGCATGGCTAACAATGCCATTGCATGAGCGCATTCATCGTTAAATTGCCAGTGTTGCTGGGTAATTCGCACTTGTTCGGCAAAGACACCGCCGCCTGTCACGATGACTACTTTTTGATTGTGATACTGTTGCTCGATGCGATTGAGGCAATGCAACAGCGTTTTCGCGCTTTCTAAACTGCCGCCTAGTTTGATAACCAGCATCACACGCTAAAGTGCTTTAACACATCCAACAACGCGGCGGCTTTATCAAAACATTCTTGATATTCTTCTTCCATCACCGAATCGTTGACGATGCCGCCACCTGCCCAAAAACGGATGTTGTTATTAGAATGTACCAGCGTGCGGATTGCGATATTGGTATCCATATTGCCGTTAAAACCGATATAACCAATCGACCCACAATACACACCGCGCCGATTTGGTTCAATTTCTTCAATCACTTCCATTGCACGGATTTTCGGTGCGCCTGTGATTGACCCACCTGGAAAACAGCTTTTTAATAAATCCAGCGCGTGTTGATTGTCGGCGAGTACGCCTGTGACTGTGCTGACCAGATGATGAACGGTGGTGTAGGTTTCCACATCAAAAATCACAGGAACTTTTACTTCGGTACAGGTTTTACTGATGTCATTACGCAATAAATCGACAATCATTACATTTTCAGCGCGGTCTTTTTGGCTGGTGACTAGCAGGTGTTTTTGTTGTTCATCTTCTGCTTCGTCCAGTTTGCGCGGACGTGTGCCTTTAATGGGTTTGGTTTCTACGATGCCATTCTTCAAACGCAAAAAACGCTCAGGTGACGAGCTGAGTATTTGTACTTCAGGCAAATTCAAGTAAGCACTGAACGGCGCGGCGTTTAACTCGCGTAAGACTTGATATGCCGTCCACGGATTACCAGCACAACTCGCCGCAAACCGTTGTGTTAAATTCACCTGATAACAATCGCCTTCTTTCAGATAATGCTTAATGCGATCGAAGGCTGTGCGGTAACGCGCCAGATCCATATTGGATTGTACAGGGCTGGTCACTTGAAATGCGTCGGGATTTTGCGTGGTGGGTAAGTGGCTGAACTGCTGTATTAATGCTTGCCAGTTTGCGTCCTCAATTTGTTGCCCGACCAAATAACTTTGCTGTTGTCGATGGTCAACAATCACTGCCCACGCATAAATGCCTACCGCCATTTCGGCAATCTGTTCGGCATCTTCCGCCGATACGGGCAGGTGTTCCAATCGCCGCGCTAAATCATAAGAAAAATAACCGATAGCACCGCCGTTAAACGGTAAATCAGCCAACTCACTATTAGCCACAGGCAGGAGCTGTTGTTTAATTAACGCAAACGGGTCATCTGTGGAGTAAGTGACGTTACCTTGTTGCGTTATTTGGGTATGGTCGCCATGCGTGACTAGGGTGCAAACAGGCTCAGCGGCGATGATGTCATAACGCCCTTGCTGGCTGTGCGGATAACCGCTATCCAGAAACACCGCCCACTGTTGATGAGCAATAGGAGAAAACAGTGCGGCACTGTCAGAAAAATAAGGCAGTACGGTAATAAGGGGTTTTGGTGATGGCATTTAGATTGAATGTTAAAAATTCAGGGGAGTTTGTAGGTTGGATTAGCGACAGCGTAACCCAACATGATGGACTTAAATGCCTACTAACTTACCGTTAATAAACGTCATCATGGCTTCCTATATCAACTAATACAATAGTTTCATCTTGTATTAAAAAGACACAAATAATTTTGTATTCATAGGTTAGGCTACAAGAATAAAATTCACTAAGTTCACCTTTTAACTTATGTGTTTTTAATGACGAATCAAATGGATTGGTTTTTAGCTTGGTTAATAGGTTGGCATATTTATCAACTAAGTGCGTGTGTTTTTTAAAAAACTTTCGTTCCTTGCGTTGATAATTGTCGTCTTTAACTAATTTCATTTTTTAAATTTTGAATATACGAATCTATATCAGTTATTTCACTAAAACCAGAAAAATCGCCTTGTTTTATTTTTTCCAACGTGTTAAAGCATATACTTTTATCTATTGTAAAATCATTTGTTTGAGAAGATTGTTGTGCGGTTTCGCTGCTCAGTCCTAATCTAAAATAATGAATAAGGTCGTAGAGTTCAATGAGTTTAGCTTCGGGTATATATTTCAATTCGTTAATAATATCGTCTTGAATCATGGTGTAATTGCTCTGTGCATATAGGATGGACTGATGTACGAAGTTCGTCAATCGTGATTGAATAGCTATTTAGCAATAAACTGCCCAAATGCGCGGCTGCCGCGACCTGTGGCAATGGTTTCTTTGACTTGCAGGGTTTTGGCATCCAATACGGAAACATTTTTATCAAACCAGTTTGCCACATAAATGTGGCGGTCATCGGTGTGCGTGCCGATACCTTCGGGCTTTTCGCCGACTTCAATCAAGCCGATGTTGGTTAGGGTTTCAGTATCAATGACGGACACAGTGCCATCATCCATGTTGGTGACGAATAAGCGGCTGTCATTTAACGCCAGTGCAGCCGCGTAGGGCAATGCACCGACTTTAACGGTGGTAATTGGTTTCATTTGCGGCGTTTCCAGCACGGTGACATCATCACTTTCGACATTCACTGCGTACACGCGCGTACCTGTTGAGTCTATCGCCAAACCAAACGGATGTTGACCGACAGGGATAGTTTTTTTGACGGTCAGTGTATGCGTGTCTATCTGCGAAACTGAGTTATCCAAGCGGTTGGCGACATATAGCCAGTGGTTATCAGGGCTGACGACCAGCCCTGACGGTGACTTACCTACCGTGATGGTTTTGATAATTTCCAAGCTGTCCGCGTCCAGCACGGATACTGTGTTGACAAACCAATCGGCGACATACAGGCGTTTACCATCGGGCGCGGCGGTGATGCCTAACGCGCCATTGCTGGTTTTAACGGTGCGGACAAGCTCTTGTTTTCGCGCATCCAACACCGCAAAACCTTGTGCTTCGGGTGTGCTGATATAGACTGTATCACCGTTAGGCGATACCGCAACGCCAGCGGGTTTGCCATTGACGGCAACGGTATTGACCACTTTATTAGTGGCGAGGTCAATAATCGACACGCTGTCGCCCAATTGGTTGCTGATATAGGCAAACGGCGCGGCGAGCAGGGGTGCTGATACGCTTGCCATCGTCAGCGTAAGTAGTGCCATACGGTGATTCAGTCTGAACATGGGGTTATTTCTCAGCTAATTTTTTCAGATCAATCAAACCAGTGCTGACAAAGGCTTTAACAGCGGCATTGGCAGTGGCTTCATTCATTTCTTCAGGTGGGTTGTTGTTCATGTAAGCGCGGTAATAACCTGCTTTCCATGTCACTTCACTGTTATCGCCTTTAGGGGTTACGGTAATGGTGGCAGAAAAGTTATCAACGGGAATGGCAGGCACTTTTTCTTCATTACCCGCATAGTTGATAGTTTTTACGGTAGTCATGCCAGTGATTTTGTACGAGTATGACATTTTGTCTTCGTTATGATTTTTTAACTCTTCGTTGACGGTGTTGCCGTCTTTTAAGGTCAATACCCGTTTGCCGCCTTTTACATTACCGCCTTCGGCTGGTGAGGTGAATACGTCAGAATGCCAAGTGGCAATGTCACCAAATTCTTTAATCAAACCCCAGACTTTTTCAGCAGGTGCATTGATAGCGATGGACTCTTCGGTGTCTTGACGCACGGGGCCGTGCGCGTTGGCGAAGCCTGTGAAGAGTAATAAGGCAGTGGCGAAGGGTAACAGGATTTTTTTCATAATGTGTCTCTTGAATTGGATGAGTGTAAACCTGCGAGGTTTTCAAAACCTCGCAGGTTTCTTTGATGCGTGGCTTATTTTTCAGCCAAGGCTTTCAGGTTGTTCAAACCAGTAGTAAAAATGCCTTTGATAGCGGCATTGGCAGCGGCTTCGTTCATATCTTCAGGTGGTTCGTTGTTGGTGTAGGCACGGTAATAACCTGCTTTCCAACGTACACTGGAGGTTGCGCCTTGTGCTTCTACGGTAATGGTTGCCGAGTAGTTATCAACTGGCACAACAGGTACTTTTTCTTCTTTGCCTGCATGAGTAATAGTTTTTGCGGTACTCATGTCAGTGATTTTGTACGAATATGACATTTTTGCTTCATCGTATTTTTTCATTTCTTCGGTGATGCTGCCGCCGTCTTGCAGTGTCAATACGCGAACTGCGCCTTTTTCATTGCCGCCTTTAACGTCAGTGCTTTTAACAGGTGGCAGCCATGACATATCACCGAAATTTTTGATAATACCCCAGACTTTATCCGCAGGTGCATTGATAGTGATGGTTTCATCGGTGTCTTGACGTACAGGGCCGTGTGCGTAAGCAAACGAGCTGAATAAGAACATTAATAAAGCAAAATAATTTTTCATGATGTTTTTCCTAAGATAAATAATTAACCGCCGACTTGAGCAATCCAGTCTTGCAGGTTGTAGTAATTGGTAATACGCGCCACTTTACCTTCACGGATTTCAAAAAACGCACCTGCGGGCAGATTGTATTTTTGTCCTTGTGCTTCGGGTAAACCTTCGTCAGTTCTTAAGTATTCGCCCAATACCACAAATTCAGCCGCCGCACGTTTGCCGTCCGCAGTTGCCATAATCACCATATCAACCAGTTGTTCTTTGTAGTTGTGGTTCATACACGCCATAAACTGAGTGAAGGCTTCTTTGCCGATTTCACGTCTGCCTTGGTTGATGTCGTGAATCACGTCATCGGTAAGCAAACTTAAAAAAGTATCCATATCGCCGCCGTTGAACGCCGCATAATAATTTTCTATCAGCTTAATGCTGTCTTGGTTCATAGTGAACTCCTCAAGATGGTTAGTAAAAACCGACTATTTTATAGTTAAACGTTGATTTTTCCTTGGTTATTTTTTGATATTGCTGCGCCGCTGAAATTGTCGGGAAACCAGCCGCGCTCTACGCAATCGCGAAAACACCACGCAGGCGTGGTTTCGGTTTTGTAATTCCAGAAAAACCAGCCTAAATATTTTTCAAACGTCAGCAGTTGCGCGGACGCATAGCCACGGTAAGCGACATTGAGTTGAAAATCATCCATGTTTTCCAGCGCGTGATTGAACGGCCCTTCTGCCCACAGTGATACGACTCTTAAATCCAGCCCTAAACTCCATTCGCCGCAATAGGTTTGATGTCCTAGCTCGTGAATAATGTCATCGGCTTCATTTTTCCAGTCAATCGCGGCGCGTTGAACGTGATGATAAATATCCATGTCGATTTCTTCACGCGCAAAGCATTGGTAACGGTGAATATCAAACACCACGTTTTGGAATTCATCGCCTTTCAGAAAACCGATGTATTCACGGTGGGTGCGAAAACCATCATGAAACACTACCGCCACGTCTTCGGGTTTGCAGTATTTACGAATACGGTGATAGGCATCGGTGTGGTATTTTTTTAACAGGTCAGTATCGACATCCCAGCGCGGTTCATTCAGCGTTTCAATGCCATGCAGGGCAGGACGGGTGTGGTAACGTTCCGCGAGTCGCTCCAGCACACTGAGCGAGTGTTCCAGATAGGCAGGATCAGTATGCCATTCACATACATCTTTGATACCGCCGTTATCAAAACCATTTTGACAACCAGGTGCGGCGTGTAAATCAAGCAGAACGTGCAGACCGAATTCTTCCGCCCAATCAAATACTTTATCGACAATCTCTAAACCACCGACCACGAACGGATAGCGGTTATCGCCATAAGTACGATGATACGGATAATCTTTACCGAATAACCAATGTCCGACAGGCAAGCGCACGGCGTTAATGCCCGTTTTGGCAAGCCACGCAAAATCATCACGAGTGATAAAGCTGTTCCAGTGTTGTTTTAACACGTTATCGGCACGGTCGCCCAGTTCCGCACAATAAGTGGTTTCATCGGTCGCCTCCAGTCCCTCAAATACGCTGGGCGTTATCCATTTTTCTAATACCAACCAGCCGCCGAGATTAACGCCGCGTAGTTTTTGACCGAATTTATGTGTGTATGCGTGTATCATTATGATGAATCCTTAAGCTAAAGGTAGTTTATGGGGATGAAAAGCCGTCGCGTTGGGTAGATTGGTTACTGTCAGCAGTGTGGCATCGGGAAGTTCTCGGCAAATCAGGCGTAATATCATTTCTTCGCCCGTATTATCGAGCGAATCAAAGGCTTCCTGTATGAATATCCATTTGGGGCGATACAATAATAAGCGTACCAAGCCTAAACGTTGTTGGGTTTCACGCGACAAGGCTTTATCCCAAGCATCGGTTTGATCCAGTTGGGCAATTAAATCAGTGACTCCTGCCAGTCTAAACGCGACTTCTAAAGCGTCCTGACTGAATGCGTCCTCTGCGGCAGGGTAACAAATGGCTGAACGTAATGTGCCTGTGGGTAAATAAGGACGGGGCGGCATAAAAAACAGCTGCTCATCATCGGGTAAGCCGATACGTCCATAACCCCACGGCCACAAACCCGTAATGGCTTTAAATAATTTAGAACCCGTGAAAAAATTACCCGTAATGAGAACGTGTTGTCCCGCTTTGATTTCTGTATTGAGGCAGGAAACAATTTCTTCACCGTTCAATTTAGCAATACACAGTTTTTCAAAGGTTAATACTGAGCTATCGGTTTTTTCCAAAGTAATGCGGCGAGGGTCGTTAGGACTGGCGATTTCGTCTTCCAGATAATCCAATGATTCCAGCAAACCCAATATCCGCTCAACCGACGCACGCCATTCAAAAATGCCTGCCATATTGTTTACCGGCCATGACAACGCGGAAGCCATTTGTTGGAATGATTGCGCTGACTGCATCAATGCACCCAGCGTAATACTGCCCAGAATATAACGGGGTGCAGAAATCAGAATAGGAAATGCCATCGACAAAATCGAATAACCCGATGAAAACATCAGAATCTGTTCCCACGCTTTGGTTTGCTGTTGCCATGCCTCGCCTATATTGGCAAATAACACCCGAAAGCGTTGCTGTTCATTCTCTTCACCATGAATCATGGCAATGGATAAGGAGTTTTCTTGTGCAGTAACCAGTGAAAAACGAAAATTTGCTTCGGCGGTTTGTTTGGCATCGGTTGCGGGGGTTAAAGGTCGTCCTATCAACCAGCCTAACAAAGACGCAGCACAGGCGTAAATCAACGCCAGCCA
This sequence comes from Methylococcales bacterium, assembly GCA_030654015.1. GTDB lineage: Bacteria > Pseudomonadota > Gammaproteobacteria > Methylococcales > Methylomonadaceae > UBA4132. The sequence continues at coordinate 71,922 of JAURYI010000092.1, forward strand.
CACTAAATGCCCATAGACAGGCGTTTTTATAAACCCTATATCCAAAGTGACTACACCTGACAGCGACCAGAGGATTTGTGTAAAACTAATTAATAATAACAAGGCGTATAGCAAGGAATGGCATAAATCAATCGCCGCCTCAGTCGCAATACGAATATCTTCAGCAATCCGTCCATCGGGGTTATCGTGTTCGCCTTTTTCCGTGTGCGTCACCAGATAATGCCGCCCCTTATACATCCAGCGACTGATTAAATGCTCGGTCAACCACGTCCGCCAGCCGATTTGCAAGCTGCGTTTTACTTTTAAATGACTAACGGTGATGGCGATATTGGCGATAAATATCAATATAATCGCACTCACCTGAACCATCAAGCCCTTCATCGACCGCTGATCCAGTGCGTTAAATAAATCCGCACTCCATTCAGTGATAATAACGGCAATAGCAATTTGCGCTACGGTGAGAGCAATCAGTATTGCCGTTAATCGGCGTATGGATACCTGCTCTTTAGCGTGCCAATAACCACCCGCTAAGCGTATGAAGCGCATGAAAAACCCAGTTTCGCTCATAAACATCATTCCTTGTTGAGAATTAAGTAAAGAGACGATTTTATACAGACTTTAGAGATTAGTACAAAGTATTTACGAAGGCTGAGAAAACAGTACATCCCTGTGATTAGTGCGCCTTTGCGTTAATTGTTTTCCATATCGCCTGAATACTGACCTGATTGCGCCGCGCCATTCAATTTAACACGTTGATAAAGTGCGGTTTGCGCCGCCGCGACATTCCCTTCCTTTCCTGCCCAACTCTGTAATACAGGTTCTTGCAAGGCACGCGCATAAGAGAAACTCAACAACCAAGGGGCATTGCCTGCCATGCTATTGATGGCATTCAGATTAGCGGTTGCCTCGGCTGGCGTTTGTCCGCCTGATAGAAAATTAATGCTCGGCACCGCCGCAGGTACGGTACGCCTTAACTCTTTCAAGGTTTTTTCGGCAATGTCTTCATCTGTTGCCTTGATTGGATGGTCTTTGCCTTGAATCACCATGCTGGGCTTAAGCAACATAGTTTCAAAAATTACCCCATGACGGTATAAAGCATGAAATACTGCGTGCTGTACCGCTTCAATCACTTCATAACAGTGATCTATGCTGTGCGCACCATCGAGTAATACCTCTGGCTCAACAATCGGCACCATACCGACAGATTGGCAAATCGCCGCATAACGCGCCAAAGTTTCGGCATTCGCTTCTATGCCTAAAAGTGTTGGATTGGTCGCGCTGATGGCATACACCTCACGCCACTTGGCAAAACGTGCGCCTTGTTGTTTGTAAATTGCCAATCGTTCCGCTAGACCGTCCAGCCCTTGAGTAATGTTATCGCCTGCTGCACCCGCTAAAGGTAAAAAACCTTTATCAACTTTGATGCCCACCACAATACCTTGTTGTGCGGCAAGCTGTGGCAGGGGTGTGCCGTTAGCCGTGGTATGCCTCAAGGATTCTTCAAACAAAATCACCCCGCTGATGTAATCGCCAAGATGGGGCGTTTCCAGTAGCATAGAACGATAAGCGCGGCGATTTTCTTCGGTGGATTCAAGATTGACCGCCTTGAAACGTTTGGCAATCGTGGGCGCACTTTCATCGGCTGCCAGTATGCCTTTACCTTTCACCACTAAATCAGCAATCGTGGACTGTAATTCATTATGTGTGTTCATGATTATTCCCCTAACGTCATTGTGTTGTAGTTACCTGAAAGAATCAGCGTGTGGTTTTTATAAGAGGCGCGTCATACGCATTAGTTCACTCGAATAAGTCCGTTCATACCGCCAATTCTTCTTAATGGTCTGCTATAGAAATTTGGTATTCAAATTGGCCTGTTATATGATGCAAAACCTTACAGACAACGGCGAAGCATCATCATGAGAATTTTATCGAGACCAGCGGTTTTTAATGCCATTCAACAGGCAAAAAGCCTCACAGAAGAACAGGCAAATGCGTTTTTAAGCCAGTTTTATCAGAATAATCCTGCCATTGGACAAACCTTTTTATCAGGTTTTCCGATGATTATAGAAGCGCAAAGCGAACCAATGTCTCATGTTTTCATGGATACCTGTTTCGATATTATCTATGTCTACGCGCAAATATTGGGTGAATTGCCTGCCAATGCCGTATCAGCACAATGGCTACAGCATAAAATGAAAACGCTGGAAAATGACACCAAAACCCAATCCCAAGCTGACATAAAAAACAACGCCCAAACCGAATTGCTGGAATATATCGACTTGGTGATTGACGATGCGGCGGATAAAAGCAAAGCGGGACAAGCAGTAGCTACTCTTACCTGCAACCTACTATTTCTGGTAACACGCTTGTTTGACAGTATTTATGATGAATTAATAGCCGATACCGTTCATTAACACGATTTTGCTCAAGATAAATGGATATAGCTCGGAGTCCAAGGCATGACTTGGACGGATTAAAAACGCCCAAAACACGTTTTGGACTCCTAAACAACAGACACACCCACCACCAAGTTCCATTATGGCGAATTGTAAAAACTGCGCAGCTCCGTTAGCCGCCAATACCAATATCTGTGAATATTGCGGCACGCGCAATGATGTGGATTTGCAAAATGCTCAATTCTATAACGTGTCACAAGATTCAGAAAAATCTTGTCCATGTTGTGATAGTCCTTTGCAGACGGTATGCGTAGAGGCAGGTAGGCAATTTTACATAGACCGTTGTCCTGATTGTTTCGGTTTATTTTTTGCACCTGATGAACTGGAAGCGTTACTCGACTGTTCAGTAACACACGTTTACAACGTCAATTTTCAATTGCTCGACAACATTAATAACGAACGCTACCAAAAAGAAACCCACGTCCAATACGTCAAATGTCCTGTGTGTCACATACTCATGAACCGAGTCAACTTCGCTTATCGCAGTGGCGTAGTGGTCGATAAATGCAGAGAACATGGCGTATGGCTTAACAGCAGTGAATTAATTCATTTGCTGGAATGGAAAAAAGCGGGCGGGCAACAACGCATTAATCCCTGAAAAGTTAATTGTAGGTTGTGGTTCGTTCCTCATTCCAACGTACGCGGCACTTTACGGTCACATTCCACAAGCTCCATGCAGGATAATTTTCTGCTGGGATTAATTTAGAGAGATGCTATCTACGCTCTACCTATCTTACGATTTGGCTTTGGTAAATGCTGATCACGATCAAACGGCAGCGGTTCGTGGCTGGGTAAGACATCATCAGGAAACTCTTTAAGCCAAAATGCACGGTCATCATCGTCAGCATAATATTTCAGGTAAAGGTCAGTATCGGCTTTGCTGCCGCTACTCACCAAATCAATGTGACAGTTCAGGTTCATCATTTCGCCTGATTGAAAAACCGTCTCTTCTCGTAAAACATCCTCATAAAGCAGAGTGTATAGTTCACGATCACTTAAATGATCTGTACTCTCCAAGTAGATAGCCAGCAATGACAGCGCGTTAATGACTTCCCATAATTTGGCAGTCAGTTCAGTCTCTGACAGCTCGCTTGCAGGTGGTAAAGAGATACCTGAGTCCAGTAAAACTTCAAAAGGTTGCCTACAGTTAGCCTGCTCAAATGCTTCAACGTAATTTTTGAACTGTTCTGCGATTTCTTCGGGGCAGTCGTCAGCTATTTCAAAATTAATATCACTATTTGTCATTTGCACTCCTTAGTTGCGTATAAGCTATTGCGTCTCTCATTGAAATCATGGTCATGTTTTTCTCTGATATATTAAACGAATTGCTTGGTTACTCGTTGCGCTGGCTAAAATTAATACGCCCTGATTTCTGAGTTCAGATAATTGGTTGACTAAATTGAAGTGATATAACAGCGGTTTAGTGGCATCAATACTCATCTGAAAAACGGGTATATTGGCGTTGGGATACATATTTTTTAGAATAGACCACGCGCCATGATCCAGACCCCAAGCAAAATCTTCCTGCACAGTTATTGATTTAATAGCGGATATAAGCCTGCGTGCATACTCTGGTGCGCCTGTAGCGGGGTATTGAACCGCAAATAATTCCTTTGGAAAACCACCAAAATCATGTAGTGTTTTTGGATGTTCTGCCATCGTCACAAACGTTCCCTTTGTTAGCCAATGTGCCGATATACATAAAATAGCGTTAGGAACAGGTAATTGTTCACCGATGGTTTTCCAGCTTTGACTATAGCGATTATCGGTAATCGCATTCATCGGATTACCATGCCCAACAAACAAAACAGGCATTTTGTCAGTTAGCGTGCTGTTATTGAGGGTGTCATTTAACGCCATAAAGTGTCTTGGGGATGAAGCGCGTAGAGGCTTGCCGTATTGCACCGCATGATGACGATAAATAGACGGCTTATTGAATGAGTAGCGAGTATGTGAGATTGTTGGGTTTCGTTCCTCAACCCAACGTACGCGGTACTTTTTAAGTATATCCCAATAGTTTTATATCATTTACAACTTGATTTAAAAGGCGAAAGTGTTTGTCTAATGAATAAATCTCACAGCCGTGTTGTTTTGCGTTTTGAGCAATTAATAAATCAGGGATACCGATACCATTAGCACCCGCCGCTAAACAGTTTGCTTGCCATTGAATAATTTCAGCCCAATTTATTTGCAAAGGCAATAACCTAATAGCGTGTAACATTTCAATAATTTTATATTGTTTCTTGATGATTAAAAAAGGTTCTAATTCTGCAAGAATAATATCATTAATGACGATTTGATTATCTTCAAGCAAGTCGTCCAATCTGACAGAGTTTTCACCACTTTTAAAATAATCAATCCAGAGAGGTATCAACTAGGATGAACATCACGATTTCTAAGAGTATCAATGTCTATTTCAAGATTAACTTTGCCTTTAAAATTTTTTAATTCGGCAATTTTATTTTTTTTAACCAGTTCTTGCAGTGCCAATATAATGACTTGAGTTTTAGTTTTAATGTCAGTCAATTGCATTGCCTCTTCAATTAATTCATCGGGTAAATCAATCATTGTTTTCATGTTATGGCTCTATTTTGGAGAAGGAGATAATGATAAGGCACGATGTTTTTATGATTTTTCAAATTTGTTGTAGGTAAATGTTGGGTTGCCAAAAATCGGCAACTCAACGTACGAGGTGCTAAACAGCGTCTTTTTTCATTAAGGTGATAATTTCTTTTAGATGTTCAATTTCTCGTTGTTGTAAATTGATTTCCCTGTCTTTCATGGTAAGCTCTTTGTCTTTTAATTCATTAATCAATTGTTGTTTTTCTAATTCAGAATTAGAAGAGCTAATATAAACTTTGCTTTTAGGATTTTTTCCATTTCTTTGATAATTAGCAAAATTAATTGTTAAATTTTCCTTTTCACTTAACCCAATTAATTCAGATAAATCTATTTCAAATATTTCAGCGATTTTTTGTAATTTCGATAATTTTGGGTCATTATCACCTCGTTCAATATTGCCATAAGCATTTGGCGACATCTCCATTTTTTCAGCTACTTGTTCCTGCGTTAAGCCTTTCGCTTCTCGAATTAATCTTATTTTGTCATTTACTGACATTATCTCACTCCTACTGATGAAATACCCGTTTGGCTTGATTGTATCAGGTTTGGTAAGGATTTAGAATTCGCCTACTCGATAAGTTATTAAGTGTTTAACGCCTTTGCACTTAACCATTATTTTTAAGGGCGACATAAAAGGATAGATTTATATGAAAACGATAATTGCAATTGCGTTACTCACAATGTCATTTGCTTCTCATGCTTCCAGTTTTCAATGCAAACGATACTATAAGGGCGAATATCAAGGACAAGTAAGTGTTACGGCAAATTCTAAGGCAGAAGCTGAGGTAATAGCCATGAAAAAGTATGAAGAGATGGGACAGCCAGTTGACCGTCTTGAATGCGTGTATTAAAAGCAATACCGCGTAAGTTGGGGAGAGCCATAAGCGACCCCCAACATTTTCAAGCACTCGTTATGAACTCAACATCTATGAAAAATTACTGCCTTTTATGCGTTCTTATTTGTACATCTATTTTATCAGGATGTGGATTGGGAAAAGTTGTTACGTCTGTCGCACTTCTTCCTGTAAATATTGCTACGGGTGTTGTTGACACAGTGACAGGAACAAAAATGACTCGTGGACTTCACAACGCAGTTGATGAAGCCTTTAAATCAGGTCAAAAAATGGAGGCTTCGGCTATTAAAACAGCGTTTTCTAATACTACATTTCATGTTGTTCCCTACACTGCATTTCTGAAAGCTGATGGTTCAGCTTTATTGAAAAAAAAGGAAAACGACACCATAGAACAGGCTAGATGGACTGCAAGTATTGGTCAACTCTGCATAAACAAAGACTGCTTTGAAATTAGAGCAAAAGATAGAGAAATACTTACTAATACAGGCTTTTATTATAAAAAAGGCGACACTGAAAATTTTGATGCCAAAATAGACGCGCAAGTAAGAAACGAAGCAGAAAAACGTGCAGAAGCTGAACGGAAAAAAGCCGAAGAACAAGCGGCTCAAGTACGCGCTGAAACAGAACAAAGGATTGCACAACAAAAAGCTGAAGCTGAAGAGGCTAGATGTATGGCAAGTTCTCAATGTCGTGCTGAAAAAGAGCGCAAAGAACGTGAACGCCAAGCAGAAGCACAGCGTGAAAGAGAGCAAGCGTGCGAAAGACTTTATTCGGGTAAAGCTGTTGAAATTCGGATTGAATCATGTGGCTTTATTTTTACTTCAGATTGTCATACTTATAATTATGATGCTTTGATAACTGGAGTATCAGTAAAAAATGGTCTTGCAACCGCGAAGATTGTAGAATCTGGAAGGTATTATGGTAAGACTTACGAAAAAAGTTGTTCTAATTTTTAATAATTAAAGGGCAAGATATGAAAAAACGATTTTTGATAAATACAAATGTTTTAAGTTATTTTGGGCTATTCCCATTATTAATGTTGTCTGTAGTTGGTTGTGCAAACGCCGAGCAACAAACAACCGCAGAGTGGCAAACCATAGACCGTTATCAAGTTAAAGACGATTTAGTTAAAGATACAAAAACTGGCTTAATGTGGATGCGCTGTAGTTTAGGGCAGAAATGGGATGGTTCAACGTGTCAGGGTAAGGCGGAACAATATAATTTTGGCGAAAAACTGCAAGTAACTGATTATTTTAGTCGTCATGCTCATGCTGGTTATAGTGATTGGCGTTTACCTAAACGTGAAGAACTAAAAACGCTGGTTTATTGTAGTAATGGGCAGGTAGGTGCCGATACTGATATAACAGGGCGTTTTTGTAATGAGAATTCTGCTAAACCAGCGATTGAAAAAACTGTATTTCCTGAAACAGTGTCTAGTGGATTTTGGTCATCTTCACCTTGTGATGCTGGTTATGCCTGTGTGTGGGGCGTGAGCTTCGGTTCGGGTGGTTACACCCCTGGCGACCTTGAATATAACAACTTTGCTATTCGTATGGTGCGAGGAGCTGAGTAGCCCCGCGTACGTTGGGTTGCCGTTTTTTGGCAACCCAACAAAAACCCAACCCTTTTCTATCTCCACAAGAATATCATTCACAGAATAGTTTTTTTGCCACTGTTGACGGTCTTCGACATAGTTTCCATAACCCTGATTAAACTGCTGCATAAAGCGGATAAAATCGGTTGCACCCAGTCCTTTATAAAGAATATCAATACCGATTTTTTGAATTTCCTGCTCTGTTTTATATTCAATTGCACTCATGGTAAAACCTCAATTCCACATTACCGATTTAATTATCTAATTAATTGAATATCCAGCGATAACGGCAAGTTTTGCCAGATTTTATCAGCCGTGATGATCGGCATATTTTCGACTAAACCCGTTGCTAAACACGCTCTATCACCTAACGATAAGCCAAAGGGGGCGGTTACTTGCCAGAGTTCGCCCGCTTTATTGGCGTGTTCCACACTGAATGGAATAAAACGAAGTCCCAACAGTGAGAGTTTTTTAGCGACTAATTGGTCATCAATGGCATTTTTCCGAAGTTTCTGCACTACCTCACACCAGTTAACGGTTGATATAAACGCATCGGGTAGCAGCGGTTTAACGTGTGAGCCACCTTGTTCTTGATTCAAATAAGCCAACAGTGCCGAAGCGTCCAATATCATTGTCTATTTTCCTAGTATTCTTTTTTTGCTTCATTTCGTCTGTCTGTTATCAGTTCATCCACTAAACTCACTGACTTTGGAACGTTTGCCATCAGTGCGAACAACTCCTGCTCGACTTGTTGGTTTCTTTTTTCGTCTGACAAGGCTCTTTCAATCGCACGTTGTATAAATTCCTGCACATTGCTGTGTTGTAATACTTCACTTGCTGTGTCATCGGGTAATTCAATGGCTAACTGCACTATTGCCTCCTAAAATAAGGGTATCATTGTCATGATTTTTGATTGCGTATTTTACTTCTTGCGCCGCTTTTTCTTAACTGGCGCACCGCCCACTTTTTTACTCGCCGCTTCTTTCTTCACCAATTCAAAATCAATTTTCTTTTCGTCTAAATCCACGCGCACGACTTTGACTTTAACGCTGTCGCCTAGGCGGAAGTTGACGTTGCTGCGTTCACCTTTTAATTGGTGGCTGGTGGGGTCGAAGTGGAAATAATCTTGTCCTAGGTTGCTGATGTGTACTAAGCCTTCGACATAGATTTCTGCTAATTCGACAAAAAAACCGAAGCCTGTGACGGCGGAAATTATGCCTGTGAAGTCTTCGCCGATTTTATCCAGCATATATTCGCATTTCAGCCAACTGGTAACATCGCGGGTGGCATCATCGGCGCGGCGTTCGTTGGCGGAACAATGTTCACCCAGTACCACCATGTCTGGCACGCCGTAGATAAAGCTTTCGGCTTTTTTGCCTTGCAGAACGTGGCGGATCGCGCGGTGTACTAATAAGTCAGGATAGCGGCGTATGGGTGAGGTGAAATGCGCGTAGGCTTCTAGGGCTAAACCAAAATGCCCTTTGAGTTCAGGGCTGTAGACGGCTTGCGACATGGAGCGCAATAATACGGTTTGAATTAAATGCGCGTCGGGGCGGTCTTTGATAGATTCGACGAGGTGCATATAATCTAACGGGGTGGGAATCGCGCCGCCACCGAGTTTTAAGCCCATTTCACCTAAAAAGGTTTTTAGGTTGAGCAGTTTATCAGTGCTGGGGCCTTCGTGTATGCGTAACAGTTTGGGCATTTTTTTGCTGTTTAAAAACCGCGCTGCCGCGCCGTTCGCGGTAATCATGAATTCTTCAATCAGTTTGTGGGCATCGTTACGCACCACAGGGATGATTTTTTCAATTTTGCGGTTTTCACCGAAGACAATGCGGGTTTCTAGGGTGTCAAAATCCATCGCGCCGCGTTGTTCACGCGCTGTACGCATGACTTGATATAGGGCGTACATTTCTTTTAAATGCGGCATTAACGGGGCGTATTTTTTCGCCAGCGTTTTATCGCCTTCAACCAACATCTGTGCCACTTCGGTATAGGTCAACCGCGCATGAGAGCGCATCACGGCTTCAAAAAACTTGGAGCGTAACACGTTGCCTTCGCCATCAATCAATAATTCACAGACCATACATAAACGGTCTACGTTGGGATTGAGTGAGCATAAGCCGTTGGACAAAATCTCTGGCAACATTGGAATGACTTGCTCAGGAAAATACACTGAGGTGCTGCGTTTATGGGCTTCTTTGTCTAGTTCTGTACCGACTTTGACATAATGCGAGACATCGGCAATGGCGACTAATAATTTCCAACCTTTCGGGGTTTTTTTGCAATATACCGCGTCATCAAAATCGCGGGCATCTTCGCCGTCTATGGTGACTAAGGGCAAGTCGCGTATATCAACACGATTTTCTTTTGCCGCTTCGGGAACTTCAGGTGTGAGGGGTTTGATTTCTTCCAGCAGTTCGTCTGACCAAGTATTGGGCAATTCATACGAACGAATCGCCATATCGATTTCCATTCCTGGTGCAAGATGATCGCCTAGGACTTCGACAATACGCCCAATGGGTTGATGCAGTTTGGTGGGCTGTTCGGTAATTTGCGCGACAACGATTTGCCCTTGTTTGGCTTTACCTGTGCCGCCTTTGGGGATTAAAACCGTTTGCGCGATATTTTTATTATCAGGAATAACGTAGGTAAAACCGTCTTCTTTATAAAGCCGCCCAACAATTTCGTGGGTGTTGCGCTCTAAAATTTCTACCACCGCGCCTTCACGACGACCTTTTTTATCCACACCTGCGATACGCACCAGCGCACGGTCATTGTGTAATAACGGGTTCATTTCACGCGGCGATAAAAATAAATCATCCGAACCATCATCGGGGCGAACAAAGCCAAAGCCATCGGCATGACCGATAATACGCCCAACAATTAAATTCTTGTTATCGACTAGGCAATATTGTTGTCCGCGATTAAATAATAATTGTCCATCGCGTTCCATTGCGCGTAAACGGCGGCGCAGGGCTTCTAAATCATCTTCGGAGTCAAGGTGAAAGCTACTGGCAATGTCTGTGCGTGCCAGTGGTTTACCCTTTTGTTCGATAAGCTGGAGTATTAACTCGCGGCTAGGAATAGGGTTTTCATATTTTTCAGCTTCGCGCTGAGCGAATGGGTCTTTTGTTGAGGTAAATTCAACGTCTTTTTTGGACTTTGGGGGCATTTATATTCACTATAAAAGTAATTGACTGGATTTAGCTAATACTCACTATGATACAGGCTTACGTTACTAGATAACACATTGTTTTGTAGGCTGTATGCAATTTATTTTTTACTTTATTGACAAAAATAACTCAAATGCGTATAGTTCGCGGCTCACTTTGCTGTTATCAGCAACTCATGCCGAGGTGGTGGAATGGTAGACACGCTAGCTTCAGGTGCTAGTGGGCGTAAGCCCGTGGAGGTTCAAGTCCTCTTCTCGGTACCAAATATAAGTTCAACAAAATGCAAACAAAATCATAAACCCGCAAGTCATAAGGCTTGGCGGGTTTTTTATTGCTCAACGGAATGCAGTAAATTTTACAGTAATCCTTAAGCAGTAAGAACCTGTTCAAAATTTAGGGTCACTATAATGATATTAGTGGGATGGGAGGCTTATTTAATTGACGCAGTCATTGAAAAATACCGCGCAGACCATGCAGGGTAAATAATGCTTTTAGCGGTAAATAGCGATGCACACGGTAAAGCTGTGTGCATCGCCCTAGAGATTTAACCCAACAAACCCTGCAACAAACCATTCAATTTATGCACAAACGCCGCTGGATCATCCAACTGTCCGCCTTCGCTTAATACCGCTTGGTCAAGCAAAATCTGCGTTAAATCGGCAAAACGCACATCGTCTTGTTCCGCTTTTAAACGCGTGATTAAGGCATGATGCGGGTTGATTTCAAACACAGGTTTTTGACCCATGCCCATACCCATCATTTGCCCTGCATCTTTCATGATGCGTTCCATGTTTAAACTCATGCCGTAAACATTAGCCACTAAACAGGCAGGAGATTCAGTTAAACGGTGACTTAAACGCACATCACTGACTTTATCGCCTAATACTTCTTTGATTTGCGCAATCACGGATTCAAAGTCTTTATTGACTTCTTCTTGCTTTTCTTTGTCTTCTTCATCGTCTAACGCGCCTAGGTTTAAATCACCTTTGGCAACTGATTGTAAATGTTTGCCGTCAAATTCATCCAGATTAGACACCAGCCATTCATCAATACGGTCAGACAACAATAAAACTTCAATGCCTTTTTTACGGAAAATTTCTAAATGCGGGCTGTTTTTTGCCGCCGCGAAACTGTCAGCGGTTACATAATAAATATGCTCCTGCCCTTCTTTCATACGGCTGACGTAATCTTCCAGCGTCACGTCTTGTTTGTTGGTGTCATTGTGCGTAGACGCAAAACGAAGCAATTTAGCCACGCGCTCTTTATTGGCATGATCTTCAATCGGGCCTTCTTTAATGACTGCGCCGAATTGTTCCCAAAAAGTTGCGTAATTTTCAGGTGCGTTTTTCGCCAGTTGTTCCAGCATACTCAACACTTTTTTCACCGCGCCAGACTTGATATTGCTGATTTGTTTGCTTTGTTGCAAAATTTCGCGCGATACGTTCAACGGTAAGGAATCGGCATCAATCACACCACGAATAAAACGCAAATAACGCGGCATCAACTGCTCGGCATCATCAGTAATAAACACTTTACGCACATACAATTTCACACCATGTTTCGCGTCTCTGTCCCATAAATCAAACGGTGCGCGGGCAGGCACATACAACAATAACGTATATTCGTTCGTGCCTTCTACTTTGCTGTGAATATGCGTTAATGGGTCTTGGAAATCATGCCCGACGTGTTTATAAAACTGCTTATAATCGTCTTCGGAAATTTCGGTGCGGGCTTTTGTCCATAACGCCGCCGCGCTGTTGACGGTTTCTTCCACGATTTCTGGAGCGGGTTTTTCCTCGGCAACTGCGTCTGCATCTTCGGCTTCATCTTCTTCACCGTAAGATGGCGCGGCTTCTTTGGTCATCACAATCGGCAATGAAATGTGATCGGAGAATTTACGCACGATAGCACGCAGACGATAACCGTCTAAAAATTCTGTTTCCGCTTCTTTTAAATGCAGAACAATTTCCGTACCGCGTCCTTCTTTTTCCACTGATTCAATGCTGTAATCGCCCTCACCTGCTGATTCCCAACGCACACCTTCGCTTTTATCTGCACCTGCTTTGCGTGTAGTCAAGGTGACTTTATCCGCGACAATAAACGCTGAATAAAAACCCACGCCGAACTGACCGATTAACTCGCTGTCTTTCGCTTGTTCACCAGTCAACGCTTCAAAAAATTGTTTCGTGCCAGATTTAGCAATTGTACCGATATGCTCCTGCACTTCTGAGCGCGTCATACCGATACCGTTATCGCTGATGGTGATGGTTTTAGCGTCTTTATCAAAGTCGATACGAATTTTTAACTCGCTATCGCCTTCATACAAACTACCATTCGACAAGGCTTCAAAACGCAATTTATCAGCGGCATCGGAAGCATTAGAAATCAATTCGCGTAAAAAGATTTCCTTGTTACTGTACAAGGAATGAATCATCAAATGTAACAAGTGTTTTACTTCGGTTTGAAAACCTAAGGTTTCTTTTTGTGCTGCAACGGTCATTTTATAATCCTATGATTGTTTGAGTAACCACTGTATGGGGGCGCGTTGATTTTTTTCAAGGCTGGTATTGTGCTGACAACTGACTTAAAATGTCTGAGTTGGGGATGTTAGCTCAGTTGGTAGAGCAGTGGACTCTTAACAAAAATAGGAGCGTTCATTGGGAACAATGAACTGAAAATGCAGCTGTATGCTGGAAACCCCTGAGAGCTTCAACTACGCCATTCAGCGTAAAAATGTTGAAGATTGGGCAATCAGCAGGCAACTCTTAACAAAGTTTCTCGAATTATCAAATAGTTACAACAGTGAATGACGTTGTAATGACAGGTAATCCAAAACAAAACCTGTTAAGAAAGCCCTCAGAGACTTAACGCCGCACACCCAAACCGTTCACACGGCGGGTGATGAGAAAGTCCAGACTACAACGCCGAATATCAGCGGTTAGTGAAAGCTAAAGTAGTAAAGTAATCCATGGGTCGAGAGTTCGAGCCTCTCACGTCCCACCAAATAAGATAAGGGCTAGGTGCAAACCTTGATGTGTCAACACTTTTCAGGACAAAAAGTTAAACAGCTTTATGCTGCACTTCAAACTCTACCGGCGACAGGTAGCCATTGTTAGAATGGAGTCGTTGTCGGTTGTAGAAGACTTCGATGTAGTCGAAGATGGATTTTCTGGCCGCTTCACGGGTGGCATAGTTTTCATGGTTCACGCATTCGGTTTTCAGGGTGTGAAAAAAGCTCTCGGAGACGGCGTTATCCCAGCAGTTGCCTTTACGGCTCATGCTTTGCTGGACGCCGTGTTGTTTAAGCAGTTTTCTGTGGCTGTCGGAGGCGTATTGACTGCCCCGCACAGCAAGCCTCTTTTAGGCTTGCGTTTCCAGATTGCCATTAACAACGCATCATTAACCAGTCTGGTTTTCATGTGTTCCGCCATAGACCAGCCGACAATCTGCCGAGAATACAGGTCTATCACGACCGCCAGATATAACCAGCCTTCGCCGGTAGCAATGTAGGTGATGTCGCCAGCATAGACTTGATTGGCTTGCGTCACGTTAAACTGGCGTGCCAGTTGGTTGGAAGCGATGGGTAAGTGATGTTTGGAGTTCGTTGTCGCTTTGAACCGCCGTCGAGTCTTACACCTCAACTGCGCTTCCTGCATGATGCGCCCAATGCGTCGCCGACTCGCCGTGTAGCCTTGTTTTTCCAACACTTTTTTAAGACGGCGCGTGCCATACATCGTTCTATTTTTCGTAAAGGCGGCGGTTATCACGGACTGCAATTCCGCATCCTGCTTCGCTTTAGGTGTTTGCACCGATTTTTCCCACGCGTAGTACGCACTGCGAGTCACTGACAACACGGCACACAACAAGGTGACGCAATAATCCGTACTCTGCTCCTGAATCCAGGTGTACTTCACCGTGTTTCTCTGGCAAAGCCTGTCCTGAGCATCACGAAGGGTACGCTGCCGCCTTTTTTAAAATATCACGCTCCTCCTTCAAACGTGCATTTTCCTTCCGCAACTGTTTCAGTTCATCGTACAAATGTTCATCGCTGCGTTCTAGCTTATCTGGTTTTGTCCGCTGGCTGAACTGATACACCCAGTTATAAAGTGTATTTGCCTTTACCCCCAA
>JAURYI010000102.1 GCA_030654015.1 Methylococcales bacterium
CGCAGTCGCGGCGGTAGCATACAGCAGGGTATACATACCCTCTGCACCGCCTTTTCTCAGGGTAACTAATGCAATGCTGGCAAAACTTACAATAATGATTGCAGGCTTAAGCAGTGGGTGCATGAACAACGATACCAACGCTAATAAAGACGCGACCAGAACGGTCTGCATCTTGCCTCGCATGATATACGCCGCTAAAAAACTCACGATAACAGCCTGATTAACAACTTATTTGTGTGCGTCGCAGTAAGGCAACAAAGCAATAAAACGCGCACGTTTAATTGCTACACACATTTGTCTTTGATACTTGGCACTGGTTCCTGTAATACGGCTAGGAACGATTTTGCCTGTTTCAGTGATGTAATCACCTAACAAATTCATGTCTTTGTAATCAATCTCTGTACCGCCTTCTGAACTGAAGCGGCAGAATTTTTTGCGTCTAATGTTACGGGCCATACTAATTCTCTATCTCAGTGTTAAAAGGTTAGTCAACGATTTCATCAGCGTCGAAATCTTCATCGACATCATCTAAATCAATATCAAGGTCATCAGCAGCGGCTACAGCGGCAGCGGCAGCTTCTCTGGTAGCGGCATCTTTTGCTCTGGTTTCAGCTGCTTTGTGTTCGTCAGCAGTGGTAGTAGCAATGATTGATGGCTCAGTGATGGCTTGTTTTTGTACTAACGTCATGCTACGCAAAATAGCATCGTTAAAACGGAAGCTGGTTTCTAATTCAGTCAATGTGGCCTGGTCACATTCAACGTTCATTAATACATAGTGAGCTTTATGCAATTTTTTGATAGGGTACGCTAAATGTCTGCGACCCCAATCTTCTAAACGGTGAATTTTGCCAGCAGCAGATTCGATGGTTGATTTATAACGATCAATCATCGCAGAAACCTGCGAACTTTGATCAGGATGAACTAAAAAGACAATTTCATAATGTCGCATTATTTTTCCTTACGGGTTAAGCCTTCCCTCTGCGTCTTAAATCAGAGAGTAAAGCAAGGAGGAGCAGTCTGCTCCGTTGAACCCGCCATTATAGAGTTTTTTTTAGTTATTGAAAAGCAAGATAATTTTTCCATTCATATTAAACCGTTATCAGGAAAGTTCTTTTGTCTATAATACAACCATTAACCAGCCTAACGGACAGCATTCAATGAGTACCTTATTACAAAGCAAGCAAGTTATTTACGGTGATTTAACCCAGCAAGCCTACACTATCGACGCTTTTTTGGGTGCGGGTACGCAAGGTGAAGTGTATCGCGCCCACGCGAGCGGTCAGGAAGTGGCGATTAAATGGTATTTTCCGCATTACATTCAAAATGATGTGCAACTGCGGCAACGTCTGGAAAATGCGATTCGTAAAGGCAGCCCCGACAATAATTTTTTATGGCCGCTGGAATTGGTGGTGCTACCAAACAGCACGGGCTTCGGTTATGTGATGCCGTTGCGTCCTGCAAATTTTAAAAGTATTGTTGATTTAATGCGCCGCCGTGCCGAGCCGAGTTTTCGTGCCTTAATCAGTGCCTGTTTGCAACTGTCAGAAAGTTTTTTACAGCTTCATGCCAAAGGCTTGTGCTACCGCGACATCAATTTCAACAACGTATTTTTTGACCCTAACACGGGCGACATTCTGATTTGCGACAATGACAACGTAGACGTGAACGGCGCGACAGGTGCAATCAACGGCACACCGCGCTTTATGGCTCCTGAACTGGTGCGTGGTGACGCGCCGCCCAATACCGAAAGCGATTTGTTTTCGCTGTCTATTTTACTGTTCTATATGCTGATGCTGCATCACCCGTTAGAAGGCAAAAAAGAAGCCGCCATTCGCTGTTTTGACCAGTCGGCAATGAATAAACTCTACGGCACTGAACCGCTGTTTATTTTCGACCCGCAAGATGACAGCAATGCCCCCGTCGCAGGTTTACACGATAACGCACTGGTGTATTGGGTGCTATACCCGCAATTTTTGCGTGATGTGTTTACCCGCGCCTTTACCTCAGGCATCAACGACCAACATGGTCGCATTCGGGAAAATGAATGGCGCGTATTGCTCATTAATTTACGCGACAGCCTGTTTTATTGCGGCTGTGGTGCGCAGAATTTTTATGACGGCGACAACATAAAAACCTGCTGGGCGTGTAATAAACCCTTGGTATCTCCACCGCGTTTACGCATTAACAACGCACTGATTATGCTCAACTATGACACCCTGTTATATCCGCATCATATCGACCAAACGCAAAAATTTAATTTTTCCCTGCCACAGGCAACGGTGAGCCGTCATCCACAAGACCCAAGCCGCTGGGGCTTGCAAAACATCAGCGACAGCGCGTGGACAATAACCCTGCCAGATAACAGTGTTAAAATGGTTGACCCGCAACGCTCGGTCAATTTAGCGGCAGGTATTTCGATTAATTTTGGTAATACCAGCGCGGAAATTTGCGTTTAACCCTATTCCCTCACCCACGGACAGCAACATGACAGACATTATTAAAAGACCTGGTGGTGCGATGGCAAATCGCCCACTGCATTTTTTTTGGTTAGCCGATTGTTCAGGCTCTATGTACGGCGAAAAAATAGAACAGCTCAACTACGCCATTCGTAATGCCATCAAACCCATGCAGGATGTCGCCGCCGACAATCCCAACGCCCAAGTCATGGTACGCGCGATTAAATTTTCCACAGGTGCGCAGTGGCATATCGCCCAAGCCACCCCTGTTGAAGATTTTAAATGGGACAACCTTACCGCCAACGGCGTAACCGATATGGGCTTGGCGTTACAGTTAGCAGCAGAACAACTGGACGTGACCCAAATGCCCGAACGCTGTTTGCCGCCTGTGCTGGTGCTGGTGTCTGACGGACAACCCACCGATGATTTTAATGATGGGTTAAACACCCTGATGAACAAACCGTGGGGCAGAAAATCTGTGCGTATCGGTATCGGTATCGGACAAGATGCTGATTTGGAAGTATTGCAAAAATTTATCGGCAATCCTGAAATCCGCCCCTTACAAGCCAATAACGCCGAAGACCTCGTGAAATACATCCGCTGGGCTTCCACCGTGGTTTTGCAGGCTGCTTCCGCACCTGCCAGCCAAGTCAAAGACCAAGTTAGCGGCGGTGTCGTGCCGATTCCCCAAGCTCCTCCTGCGTCGGATATTGATGCCGATGATGTTTGGTAATCTGCCATGAACTGGCACATCATAGGCGACACGGTGCGCGGCGCATCGCACAAACGTAGCGACAAACCCAATCAGGATGCGTGGGCGTTCAGCCAGAACGACACCTGCACCGTGCTTGCCGTTGCAGACGGACACGGGAGCAGCAAACACACCCACAGTGAAATTGGTGCGCAATTAGCGGTACAAGTCGCCCTCACCTTGCTGAATGACTTTGCCCACGCCGACAAAGGCGAAGACTCGCGCCAGATTAAACAAGCCGCCGATTATTTACCCAGTCAAATAGTCCAAGCATGGCGTGCGGCAGTGGATAACGCTGACAATGGCGCAACGGAAAACCCTAAAGACCGTTACAGTCTCTATGGTTCAACGTTAATCGCCGCCTTAATCAGCACAGAATATGTACTGTATCTGCAAATTGGTGACGGTGATTTATTAGTCCTTACCGACGACGGACAGTTACAACACCCGTTACCGAAAAATATCGGCTTGATTGCCAATGAAACTTTCTCATTATGCGAAGCAAAAGCGATTTATCACTTCGAGTTGGCTCTGCAATTTTTTAACCACAAACCCACGCCCGCGCTGATATTTTTAGCCACCGATGGCTACGCCAACTCCTTCACCGATCAAGCCGAGTTTCACCAAGCCGTAGAGGATTTTCAACAACAAATCGCCACCCACGGCGCGGATAAAATTCAACACTGCCTAGCCGACTGGCTGGATGAAACCTCAGAACAAGGCAGTGGTGACGATGTGACTGTCACCATGATGTTTCCGAGCGTAGCACAAGAACAGCCAGCAGAATAAATCATGGACTTAAACACCCACACCCCAGCCCACGCCGACATGAAAACATGGCGACAGCACCTGCATAAATTCCCCGAAACCGCCTTTGAAGAAACCGAAACCGCCCGTTTCGTTGCCGATAAATTGCGCAGTTTCGGGCTGGACGTACATGAAGGCTTAGCGAAAACAGGCGTAGTTGCCACCTTAACCTGCGGCACGAGTCCGAAAAAAATCGCCCTACGCGCCGACATGGACGCACTGTTCATCCAAGAACAAAACCACTTTGCCCATAAATCCTGTCACGACGGCAAAATGCACGCCTGTGGTCATGACGGACACACCGCCATGCTCTTAGGTGCGGCGCGGCAACTCGCGCAGCAACGCAATTTTAACGGCACGGTGTATTTCATTTTTCAGCCCGCCGAAGAAGGACGTGCAGGGGCAAAACAAATGATAGATGACGGTTTATTTGAACAATTTCCCGCTGATTGCGTGTTTGGAATGCACAACTTCCCTGATATTCCCGTCGGGCATTTTGCCATCAAAGCAGGTGCGCTTATGGCATCATTTGACTGTTTTGAAATCAACATCACAGGACAAGCCACTCATGCCGCCATGCCACACCTTGGCAATGATGCCATCGTTGCCGCCGCCCAACTCATCACCGCCTTACAAACCATCGTCAGCCGCACCATTGATCCAAACCAACCCGCCGTGGTCAGCATCACCCAAGTTCACGCAGGCAACACATGGAACGCCATTCCAGAATCCGTACTGCTAAGAGGCACATTCCGCTGTTTCGACAGCAGCGTGCAAACCCTCATCGCCGATAAAATCCGCCAATTAGTCGATGCAATCTGTCTGGGTTTTGCCGTCACCGCCACCGTTGCCCTTAATCCCGAAAACGCAGGTTATCCCATCACATTCAACACGGATAACGAAACCGCACTCGCCCTAAAAGCCGCAACCGCCATAGTCGGCGCAGACCACATCAACACCCAACCCACACCCAGCATGGGTTCAGAAGACTTCGCCTTCATGCTCCAACAAAAAGCAGGTTGTTACATCTGGATAGGCAACGGCAGTTCCGAAAACAGCTGTTTACTGCACAATCCCCATTACGACTTCAACGACGACATCCTCAGCATCGGCGCAGCGTACTGGGTGAAATTGGTTGAGACGATGTTGTGTGATTAAGCATCAGCTTAAATTATTCGCCATCTGAACGATTTTCTACAGGGCTTAACAGATTTTATTCACCCATTTCATCAAGAGATTCAAATTCAAGTTCTTGCTTTATTTCTAAAGTCATCGTCAATGTTTTGCTTACCTCACTTATCCATGAATAGGTTTGCTCAGGATAATTTTCAATAATAGGTGTAACTAACTCATCTAAAAGTTCAGAAGAAAAATCGCTTACAACTATTTCCAATAATTCTTTGGAGTTAGCAAAATCAGAAATAATTTTAATGCCAATATCCGTTGGCTTATTATTGTGTAGTTCAATCAACGGACAGATAAAAAAGAATAATAAAGTTTTTGATATTCTATGACTAGGATATTTTCCTAACCAAATTTCATCGGTAAAAAATTCATCCCAGTCTTTTATTTTGTTGTAGCTTTGCTCCATAAAAATTCGCCATTTTTCATTAAATTCTTGTTCATTGAAAACAACGTTATCAAAAAATGAATACCTCTTATTCCTCAATTCTTTAATAATTTCATCGAGGTCTGATAATAACGAATCCCATTGCAAAGAACAGAGTGATTCCAGCTTATCTATGCTACGATTTTTATCTTGATAAGACTCCAGCAACGCATAAAGACTCAAATATTTTTCTTTGCCTAGATGATTCCAAAAAAGATGTTTAATATTAGAGCGACTAAGAATAAAAATATTCTCTTCTGCATTGGACTTATATACTTCAAAACGGTGAACAAATTCATTTAAAAACTGTTGGCAGTCTTCAATTGAAATCCAACTTAATATCTCTGTCAATTTCAGTTGAAAAACAGTTTCATTTTTATTCTCAAAAGAATACCAGCCAAGCATTAACCGAGGCATAGAGCTATCATCATAGATACATTATTAAGCATATCCCTTAGACTATCCGTAGTAATATCAATTTTATTATTAACATTGAATACAGCAACTATTTTTGACAATCCTTTTAGTGCATTTTCATTTAGTCTCTTTTGGAAATCTAGGTCTTTTTTGACTTTCTGAGCTTTAATAAGTATTTCATTTTTATTAGAACCATTTTTAAGTTTTTGATATGTAGGGAAGTTTTTGTCGTTATCATCTTTGTCATTTTTTCCAAAGAAACCAATACAATATGGCATCAGAATACATAAATTATCAACAAAAATACGAGCATCTTCTCTAACCATAGTTTTTTGAGAGCGACCATTTTTTCTACCCTGTGCTTCATGCTCAATAACAAATTTTTTTTTGAAATTTTCCCTTTTTTCAATAATTCCTCCTACCCATTTACTAAAATATTCATCTCGATTATCAAACCCCAATTGTTTTATTAAATCAGTGAGTGCTATTTCTTTCTCTCTCATTTTATTCATCTCCAATTTTATATCTGTTAAGGTATTCACTAGCATCGAAATCTATTGAATTAAGTGCTTTATCAAAGCCAATTTCATGAATAGGCTCACTATAACTGTAATCATAATTATTTCCATTTTGAAAAAATCGTCCAAAAGGGTCAATCATCAAATAGCTATGTGTCATAGCTGAATTATCCTCAATATACAATTTTTCTCCTCCGTCAGAATTTATATGCAAAAAATTATGAAACATTTCATCCGTAATTCCAGTCTGGTTTTCACCAAAAGGTAATTCCCGAAATATTTTAACTTTTTCAGGATTTAATTTTAATAAGGATGAAACAACATTTTCTTTGTAATTGTACCGATTTACCACGATATTAAATTTTATTTGAACATCGTGATTTTCTTTTTTCAAGGCGATAATAATATCTGAAAGCTCATTATAATTTAATGATTTGCCATTTTTTTCCTGTCTGCCAATTTTTTGGTTAGTTTCTGATACCAAAGAATCAATTGAAATGCCAATTGTATCCATGTATTTTGCAATTTCTTTGAATTTTAATAACAGACTGCCATTACTAATCATCGATGTTTTCAAACCAAATTCACGCGCTTTACTGGCAAAATCAATTAATGATTTTCCTAGTAGTAACGGTTCGCCTCCTGCAAAGTTAATTCTTGTATTGACTGTTTGATTATTCTTGTTAAGTGGGAAAAGTGCTGTTGAATTTTCGGCATTTTTCATTTCTTTCAAAATACGATAGACAGTCGCCTTATCTCGCCAAATTTCTTTGTGCTGAGTCCAGTGAGCAAAACAATACTGACAAGCGTAATTGCACTTTTCTGTCATGTGCCAGTTGTAAACAATATCCATGAGTCTATTCTCCCTTACTTTAAATTCTTAATTTTTCGAGAATAGAGATCATGATTGCCAACTATAGCGTTCCCTGCCTCTGAAAGCAGGATTCTATAGTTGCTATCAAGCCGGTACGCTAGATGTGAAGATAAGCCTGATAATCTTTTCCAACCTGAATGGAATGATTTTGTTTTTTTCAGGGCTGATTGTGCTTTTTTAATGATTTCAGGCGGAATGTTTCCGATAAACTCAATATCTTTCATAAAAACCTCGTTGATTGTTCTTTTGAAAGTCAATTCTGACGCTACCAATTTGGTAGCAAAGCAATATTTTTATTGAATTGGGCTTATTTTGTGCGATTAGTTTCGAATCAACTTTGAAGGCCATGTAAGCTAAATATTGTGTACTTTCCCGCTTCACCGCTTATGCTATTATCCCCAACAAACTAAGCCCTGACAGGGTTTGCGTGGTAACTATTTTTAAAAACAGGACACATCATGACATCACTAGACCGCTACGCGGTTTTTGGGCAACCGATTAAACACAGTAAATCACCGCGTATTCATCAATTGTTTGCGGAGCAGACTGGGCAGGCTTTGGTGTATACGGCTGAGGAGGTTTCGGCGGATGCGTTTGGCGCGACGGTGGAGGCGTTTTTTGCTCATGGCGGTAAGGGGTTGAATTGTACTGTGCCGTTGAAAGAGTTGGCGTGGGCGTGGGCTGCGCGGAAAACGGAACGGGCGGAATTGGCTAAGGCGGTGAATACTTTGGCTTTGCAAATGGATGGTTCGGTGTTGGGCGATAATACCGATGGTTGTGGTTTGGTGCGGGATTTGTTGGTAAATCATGGTATTGCCTTGGCTGGAAAACGGATTTTGCTGTTGGGTGCAGGTGGCGCGAGTCGGGGTATTTTGTTGCCGTTATTGGAACAGTTGCCCGCGTGTATTGTGATTGCTAATCGCACAACGGATAAGGCGGTTGCTTTGGCGGCAGAGTTTGCGCATAAGGGCGAGGTGTCTGGCTGTGGATTTTTGGATTTAAGCAATCACGCGCCGTTTGAGGTGATTTTAAATGCAACTTCGGCGAGTTTAAGCGGTGAGTTGCCGCCGTTACCTGCGGGTTTATTGGCTGAACAAGGCGTTTGTTATGATTTGGCTTATGGCAATGAACCGACGGCGTTTGTGCGCTGGGGGTTTGAAAATGGCGCGTTAAAAAGTCTGGATGGTGTGGGAATGTTGGTGGAACAGGCGGCAGAGGCATTTTTTATCTGGCGCGGGGTGCGTCCTGATACTTTGCCTGTGATTGCGTTGTTGAATGCAGAACGGGCTAAATAACATTGATTAAACATAAAAGCTATTGTCCACGAAAGACACGAAAAGCACGAAAAAATCAAAATATGTTATTAGGAGTCCAAAACACGTTTTGGACGTTTTGTGCAGTCCCAGTCATGCCTTGGACTCCGAATGATGGATAGCTCAAGCACCTATAAATGCAGGCAAACCATTTTAAAAATACGAGTTGGCTCACTACCAACGGTTACATGATTATTTTTTAATCTTTTTCGTGCCTTTCGTGTTTTTCGTGGACTATTGCTTTTTCATACATAACACCAGTTAGTTCATAAAAAGGTAGGCGTGAATTTTTCACGTCTACCTTTTTGTTTATATAAACGCCTCTGTTTTATTCACACGGTAAACAAGTCTTGACCTATCAAATGATAATCATTATTATTTGTCACATGAAAAAAAACACTCAACACTCTTTTGAATCGTTAAGCACTGAACTACCTGTAACGAAATATTCATCATCTGTTTTATGCCCGCGTTTAGATAGCAAGCATTTATTTGCTGCTTCTAATCAAGTGATTATTGAACACGCAGGGGAAGAATACCGTTTGCGTTTAACGCGTCAGGGCAAGCTCATCCTGACTAAATAAAACGTTTTATTTATCAATAATAGCCAGCCATTACCTTGTATGTATAGCCAGCCAATCCTTATATACATGACCGAGGAAGACGTATGTCTAATCATAAAAATCGCTGGCTATTACACGCGTTATTGCCATTAATCACCTTCAGTAGCAACAGCATAGCAGCCGATAAACCGAAAGAATCGCAAACTATTTTGAAGGATGTTGTGGTCAGTTCGACACGCGATGAAGACAATAATAGTGCGGATGTTATTAAAGGCTATAACGCCACACATAACAGAACGGCGGTTAAAACTAAGACCGCACTGATTGATTTACCGCAGTCAATTACTGTTATCGGTCAAGATTTGATTAAAGATCAAAACATAAGAAGCATCGCTGAGGCTGTGCGCTATGTGCCTGGAGTTAGTATGGCGCAAGGCGAAGGTCATCGTGACGCGCCGATTTTTCGCGGTAATGTGTCAACCTCTGATATGTACGTTGATGGGATTCGTGATGACGTGCAGTATTTTCGTGATATGTACAATATTGAAAGCGTCGATGTCCTAAAAGGCCCTAATGCAATGGTTTTCGGGCGCGGTGGTGCAGGCGGTCTGATTAATAGAAACATGAAAAGAGCCGATTGGGACAGCCGCCGCGAATTAGGTTTTCAGGGCGGATTCTGGAATAAATGGCGCGGCACGGCTGATGTTAATCAAGCGATTAATGACAATTTTGCCGTGCGACTGAATGGGCTGTG
This sequence comes from Methylococcales bacterium, assembly GCA_030654015.1. Lineage (GTDB taxonomy): Bacteria > Pseudomonadota > Gammaproteobacteria > Methylococcales > Methylomonadaceae > UBA4132. The sequence continues at coordinate 10,063 of JAURYI010000102.1, forward strand.
GGAAAATGCCGATAGTTACCGCGATGACGTTAAATCAGATCGCTGGGGTGTTAATCCAACTGCCTCATGGCGTTCTGATAATGAAAAAACCAAAGTCACCTTAGGTTATGAGCATTACGAAGACAACAGAACCGTTGATCGAGGTATTCCTTCTTTCAAGGGTCGTCCAATTGATACCGATGTATCTACCTTTTTTGGTGATCCAAATCGCAGTCCAGCGTCGGTCACAGTCGATGCGTTTAATGCCGTCATTGATCACGATTTTGGTAACGGCTTGACAGCGCGTAACAGCACTCGCTATGCGGTTTATGACAAATCTTATCAAAATATCTTTCCAGCCGCAGTCAATGCAAATGGCACTCAGGTCGCTATTAACTCTTATAGCGATGCGACGCAACGGGAAAATTTTTTTAATCAAACCGATTTAAATTACGAGTTACAAACAGGACCGTTTAAACATACCTTATTAGCGGGCATGGAATTTGCACGACAAGAAACCGATAACCTTCGTCAAACTGGCTATTTTACCGCTGTAGGGAGAAATACCACCTCGGTCAATGTGCCAGTAGCCAATCCTCGCTACACAGGAGCAGTGACGTTTAGACAAAGTGCGACCGATAATAATAATCATGGTGTTGCTGACACTGCCGCAGGCTATATACAAGATCAAATCCAATTAACCAAACAACTGCAAGCGATTATGGGCGTGCGTTACGACAGTTTTTCGGTTGATTTTCGTAACAATCGTAATGGTCAGGAAATTTACAGCCACGATGATTTATTTTCGCCACGCGGCGGATTGGTTTATAAACCAATTGATAATGTTGCCCTGTACGCAAACTACAGTATGACCTATGTGCCTAGAGCGGGTGAGCAGTTAGCCTCACTCACCGTAACCACCCAAGCATTACAACCAGAACGCTTTGATAATTACGAAGTGGGTGCAAAATGGGATATTACCCCTGAGTTATCAACCACGCTGGCTTTGTATCAGCTTGACCGTTTGAACGCACTTGCCACTGCCCCTAATAATCCAGCAGTATCGTTTTTGGTTGATGGGCAACGCACACGCGGTATCGAACTGGGTATCAGTGGCAATATCACCGATGACTGGAAAATGTTCGGCGGTTATGCGTTTCAAGACGGTAAAATTACTAAAAGTATTTCCAGTTCCGCCTTGGCTGGTGCGACGATGGCGCAAGTACCAGAACACACGTTTACACTGTGGAATCGTTATGACATTACCCAACAATGGGGTGTAGGCTTAGGGTCAATTTACCGTAGCAAAATGTATGCGGCGACCGATAATTTAGTCACGTTACCTGGTTATTTACGTTTTGATGCGGCAGTTTACTTCAAGCCAACACAGAATATAGAAATGCAAGTCAATGTTGAAAACCTGTTTGATAAGAAATATATTTCCTCAGCACATAGCAATAACAATCTCATGCCCGGCTCGCCTGCTGCTGTGAACGGAAGTATTAACGTGAAGTTCTAAGAAGTCTTTATCAATTTTTAGTAACCAACAGGAATTAATTTATGACATCACTCAGTTCAGAAACAATAAAACAGCAACCCAAACGCATACACTGGCTTAAATGGTTGCGCCGTACTCATGCGTGGGTTGGATTATGGGGTGCGGGCTTGGGATTATTATTTGGCATCAGCGGTTTTTTGCTGAATCACCATATCATCATGAAAATTCCAGCGGCACACATGGAGCAATCACACATCGAGTTAGCTTTACCTGCTCAGCCAATAGCCGATGCCAAAGCCTTGGCTGCGTGGTTACAAAGTCAGTTAAATATTGCGCGTGAACCGAACAGAATAATGACTGAACCTGAAAAAACCGTCACTTGGGCAGGTCAACAACACCAGCAACCTGCATCATGGCGCGTTGATTTTCATAATCCGCAACACTCTATCAGCGCGGAATATTGGTTGGGTAACAGTTATGTGTCCGTCAAACGTCAGGATGCTAATACGTTTGCCTTTCTTACTCGATTACATAAAGGCGTGGGTGCGGGAGTTGGCTGGGTATTACTAGCTGATACGCTGGCGGGTGGTCTGGTGTTTCTGTCATTATCAGGCTTATTATTGTGGAGCAGATTACATGGATCACGGCTGACAATGGCTGGATTGGGGCTGACTTAATTGGGATTGGGCGTATTTTTTACCTTGAATTCATTATAAAAACGGAATCTGGAGGTAGGCGCGATACCGTCGCGCCTCGTCTATTTTTAGTTGTCTAATGTCAGATATTCGTTTTTCAGTTCGATGTAATGCTCATAAGAATAATGCAGAAATTCTTTTTCTGCGTCGTTTAAGGGGCGTACTCGTCTTGCAGGCGAACCGACATACAGATGCCCACTTTCAAGGCGTTTAGAATGCGGGACTAATGAACCTGCACCTAAGATAACGTAATCTTCAATGACCGCGCCATCCATCACGATAGATCCCATGCCGATTAAGCAGTAGTTGCCGATGGTGCAGGCGTGAATGACGGCTTTGTGTCCGATGGTAACACCTTTGCCGACAGTGACGGGATAACTGGGTTCTAAATCATGGTGTGCGTGGGTGGTGTGCAGCACCGAACCATCTTGTATATTGGTGCCGTCACCAATGGTAATACTTTCCACGTCCCCTCTTAATACGGTGGTCGGCCAGATGGATACGTCATCCCCTATTGTTACATCACCGATGATAACGGCACTGTCATCAATATAAACAGCATTGCCAATGACTGGCTGTTTGTCTTTAAATTTTCTAATGGACATGAAATATTCCTGATTTTTGTATGTGCGAAACGGTGGGCAAAGTTGCTCACTTTAGGGTAACTATTTGATACTACAGTGGTTTTTATCGAGTTGTTTCCATGCAAAAAAACAGCATCACCAGCGTAATCAATACCAATATAACAACGTGTGGTCATCCCTTTGCCCCATTTGGTTTTTGGTATAGCGTTAATTGTATCGTCTTTGCCGTTTTGATTCACAAAAAAGCAATGGCTGCGTTAATAAGCCTATGCTTAATAAGGTTAGGTACACTGTTTATTTATATGCTATAGTTTTGTCTTAATGAGAATCATTGTTGATAACGCAATAACTGCTTGATAATCAGGCACACTTTATTAGAAGGATTTTATTATGGCTATTAATTTAAAAAACCTTGCCGTCGGTGATTTAGGGAAAATAATCGGCTTTGAGCCAACGGGTAAAGCCTATCGTAAACGCTTGTTAGCGATGGGTTTAACACCCGGAACAGAGTTCAGCATTACCCGCTTTGCCCCGATGGGTGATCCTGTGGAAATTAAATTGCGCGGTTTTGCGTTGACCTTGCGTAGAGACGAAGCGGCTATTTTGCAAATCGAGAAACTGGGATGAAAACTGATTTTATCGTGGGTGTTGTCGGCAATCCTAATTGCGGCAAAACCACGTTATTTAATGTTTTGACGGGTTCAAGGCAGCAAGTAGGCAACTGGCCGGGCGTGACCGTTGAAAAAAAGACGGGCGAGTATCGCTTTGGCGATAAACATATCGAACTGGTCGATTTACCCGGCACTTATTCCTTGGAATCAGCCGATGACTCGGTATCACTCGATGAAAAAGTGGCGCGTGATTATGTGGCAAGCCGCACCGCTGATTTGATTATTAACATTGTCGATGCGTCCAATATTGAGCGCAATCTGTATTTAACCTCACAACTGATTGAAATGCGCGTACCAATGTTATTGGTACTGAATATGATTGACGTGGTGAAACAACGCGGTATTAAAATTGATACGGTGTTTTTATCCGAGCAATTAGGCTGTCCTGTGATTGCCGTGTCGGCTTCCGCTAAACACGGTATTCAGCAGTTACAGGCAGCAATAAATAGTGCCGTTATCGCCAAACCGATTCCTACTGCCGCGATTAATTATCATCCTACCCTAGAAGCGGCGATTGCTGAATTGTCGCCGCTTCTGGCAGAAACCGCACAGCACTATCCGTGTGATTTGCGTTGGCTGGCATTACGGTTATTGGAAGATGATACGCTGGCTAAAGACATTGCGGGCAAAGTGTTTTTGCCTAAAGTACGCAAATCTCAGCTGCAAGTTGAGCAGGAAACTGCCGATGAAATTGATATTTTAGCCGCCGATGCCCGTTATGGTTTTGTCAATCAAACCACCTTGGGCGCGGTCTGTAAACTCAATGAAATCAGTCGGCACGGCACAGAGCGTATCGACAATATCGTATTGAACCGCTTTTTAGGCATTCCGATTTTTCTGCTGGTGATGTATGCGATGTTTATGTTCACCATCAACATCGGCAGTGCATTTGTAGATTTTTTCGACCAAGCTGTCGGTGCGTTATTGGTCGATGGCTTGGGTGTGTTATTGGCGCAGATGAATACGCCTGAATGGTTGCTGGTGTTGATTACCAAAGGCATGGGCGGCGGCATTCAGGTGGTAGCGACCTTTATTCCGATTGTCGGCTTTTTGTTTCTGTTTTTATCAGCATTGGAAGATTCAGGCTATATGGCGAGGGCGGCGTTTGTCATGGACAGATTCATGCGCTTGATTGGTTTGCCCGGAAAATCATTTGTACCGATGATTGTCGGCTTCGGCTGTAATGTGCCTGCGATTATGGCGACACGCACACTGGAAAATCAGCGCGATAGAATTCTGACCAATTTAATGAACCCATTTATGTCCTGCGGCGCACGATTGCCCGTGTATGCGTTATTTGCGGCGGCATTTTTTCCTGTTGGCGGACAAAATTTGGTGTTTGGCTTGTATATATTAGGTATCGTGGTGGCGGTCTTAACAGGCTTAATCATGCGTTATACGCTGTTTAAAGGTGAAACTACACCGTTTATTATGGAATTACCTGCGTATCATTTGCCGACATTTCGCGGTGTATTTTTGCGCACTTGGGACAGACTGCATTCATTTTTAGTCAATGCGGGTAAAGTCATTGTGCCGATGGTGCTGGTGTTGAATTTTTTGAACGCATTAGGTACAGACGGCAGTTTTGGTCAGGAAAACAGTGATAAATCGGTATTAAGTGAAATCGGACGCGCCTTAACGCCTGCATTTAAACCGATGGGGATCAGCAATGATAATTGGCCCGCAACCGTCGGTATTTTTACGGGCGTATTAGCCAAAGAAGCGGTGGTCGGCACACTGGATGCGTTATATAGCCAAATGGCGAATTCACCTGCCGAACAGGCTGCGTTTAACCTTCAAGACGCACTCATCGCAGCGTGTGCCACTGTTCCTGACAATTTACGCGCGGTGGCTGATAATTTGTTAGATCCGTTAGGATTGGGTTCAGTCAATGAAGAACAGGCGGTTAATACTGCCACTTTTGGTGCCATGCAGCACAGTTTTGATGGCAAAGCGGGCGCATTTGCCTATTTATTATTTATTTTGTTATACGCACCGTGTGTGGCGGCAACGGCGGCGATTTATCGGGAAACTAACCGTAACTGGACGTTATTTGTGGTGTTCTGGACAACAGGTATCGCGTATATGACCGCAACGATTTTTTATCAGACCATGCGCTATAACGAACACCCCGCCTATTCGTTAGTCTGGATAATCGGCTTGTTATCGGCATTTTTATTCGTACTGCTCGGCTTATGGCTACTGGGCAAAAAACCCGAAAAAACCATTCAGGAACTCGGCTCATGATTCTGTCGGATTTAAGAACTTATTTACAACAACAGCGGCGTGTCTCGCTTGCCGATTTAGTCACGCATTTCGATATTGATGCTGATGCCTTACGCGGTATGCTAGGAAAATGGATTAGCAAAGGCAATGTACGCCTTATTCCACTGCAATCATCCTGCGGTACAAGTTGCTGTAAATGCGATGCTACACTGACAGAATTATATGAATGGATAAATAAATAGCCACACTCCAGCCTGTTTCGTCTAAAATAAAACTGTCCGATTTAGAATGCGATGGTTACTTTTCAGTCTATCCCCTTGTTTTACTGTGTTTACCTTTTAATAACCAACAGTGAAAAGTGTTCCGCCTTACATTGAAGACTTAAATACACGTCCAACTTTGTAGCATCTCAACAAAACAGGAGTCCAACATTGTCCACACAGTCATCCAATATTCTCATTGGCTATCTATCTGAAGTTCGCAACAACGGCATGGATGCCAGAATAGCAGAAGAGTTCGTCAAAGACACATCGCGTATCAAAGTAGACAATGAGGAAATTTTAGTCGGTCACATCGGTTCTTATGTCGCTATTCGGCAAGCTGACATCAATATATTGGCCGTCACTATTAAAATGTGGGAAGTAAACCGCTTCGATAATGCTGATATGCGTAAAACCGATCGTTTTATCGCGTTAGCTCCTGTCGGTGAAATTCTAAAAGATGGCACGTTTTCGCGCGGCATTACCAACTATCCCACAGCGGGTGCGAAAGTGTACGCTGTCGGTATTACCGAAGTCAGTGCTATTTTCTCAAAATATCAAAAATATAAATTCTTCATCGGTCAACTGTCGTCACACAAAGAATATCATCTAGGTCTCGACCCGCAGACTTTTTTCAGTCGCCATTTTGCCATTGTCGGGCAATCAGGCGCGGGTAAATCATGGGCAGTGACCAATCTGATTCAACGCGCCATTCTATCCATGCCCAAAAGCCATATTATTCTCTTGGATTTACACGGTGAATATTGCTGGAAGGATGGTAACGGTGTGCGTTATTCCGCATTTGATGAAAGTGTGGTTAATTGCATTGACGCGCAGGAAATGGAAATGCCCTACTGGATGATGAGCTATGCGGAGCTGGTCGATTTATTTATTGATAGGGATGATAAAGGCGCGTCCACACAAATGTCATTCATGAGCGAGATTCTGATGCAGCTTAAGCGCAAAGAATCCAAGCGTATCGGGCTGACGACTTTTTCCATTGATACCCCGATTTATTTCTCACTGGCAGAAATGTACATGGCATTTAAAACTGCCAATGAAGAGAAAAAAGCCTTCGGTAAAGTGTTGGGGCCGTTGTACGGACAGTTTGATAATTTTCTCATTAAAATGCAGAGTCGCCTGAATGACGTGCGCTATGATTTTTTACTCAGACCCAAAAAACGCAAAAGCTCAGAAAGCATGGTCGATTTATTACGCTCATTTGTCGGTTTAGGCGACAAAAAAGCCAATGTCACCGTGGTGGATTTAAGCGGCGTACCGTCAGATATTCGCCCAGCTATTTCCGCGCAAGTCGGTCGCCTTGCTTATGAATTTAATTATTGGAATCCTAAACGCCGTGAGTTTCCCATCACTTTAATTTGTGAAGAAGCGCATATTTATATTCCTAAAGAACGTGGCGGACAGTTTGAAGGCTCGAAAAAAATGATGGAGCGGATTGCCAAAGAAGGGCGAAAATACGGGGTTTCCATCGGCGTAGTCAGTCAACGACCCACCGAATTATCAGAAACCATGCTGTCACAATGCAGCTCGTTTATCTGTTTACGCACCACCAGTCTGGACGATCAAGCCTATATCAGAGGATTAATCCCAGAATCTGAGGGTAATTTGGCGGATGTACTCAGTTCATTGAGTCGCGGCGAAGCTCTGGTATTGGGTGAAGCTGTGCCGTTACCTGCGCGCGTCCAGCTTTACAAGCCTAATCCTGAACCGCGCAGTAATGATGTGGATTATATTAATGGCTGGCGTAAAGGCCCCGATAATCTGAATGTTGAAGAAATCGTACATTTATGGAGAACGCAGGATAAGCGATAATGGCTTTATCTTATTCTGGCATCTAAAAAAGGAGAAAATTTTGGCGTGGTTACTGTTGTTTTCAGCGGGCTGTATAGAAATAGTATTCGCTTTAAGTCTTAAATATAACGAAGGGTTTACCAAACTGTGGCCAAGCATCATTACCATCATATCGGGCGCGGGCAGTTTTGGGTTATTGATGTGGGCAATTAAAACCTTACCTATAGGCACAGCCTATGCCGTCTGGACGGGCATGGGTGCGGTCGGTGTGGCTATCATGGGTATCATTCTGTTTAAAGAATCTATGGACTGGATGCGTTTATTATCCATTATTCTGGTCATCATCGGCATCATAGGTCTTAAACTATCGGATACCAATTAAGGTGCTGCATCTTGTTTCCCAGTCGCCCATTGACAACGCGATATTAGCGCGTTTTTGTGCGGGTGATGACGTGGTGTTTCTGGAAAACGCACTGTTACGGCTGTTAAACACTGGTGAGTTAAATAACGTGTTATCTGTATTGCTGAACACCAATCAATTATATGTATTAGCGGATCATTTAGCGGTACGCGGCATGAGCGCGGAAGAATTGGTGCAAGGTATCAGCGTCATAAATTACGCGCAGTTCGTCGCTTTAACGGTTAAAAACCCTGTGATTCACTCGTGGACATGATGCCAGAAACCACCACACAGGGTTTTTTAGTCAATAGGAACGATTGGAATGAAGCCGTCGCCGAACAACTAGCAGAGGTAAATAAAATTACCTTAACCGCTGCCCACTGGGAAATTATTCACTTTATCCGCGATTATTATCAGCAATTTAAACACCTGCCCACTATGCGCGTGTTCATCAAAGCGATAGCCAAAACCTTGGGCGAAGATAAAGGCAACAGCCGTTACCTGCACGCTTTATTTCCTGACGCACCACTGCGTGATGCTTGCAAACTGGCAGGACTACCTAAACCGCCTACTTGCTTGTAGTTCGGAATACAAACCTAGGTTTGTATTCCCTTACCCCTGTTTAAAACTGTGTATCAACCGCCGATTTTTTTTATTCGGCTTGTGTTCAGGCGGTGTAAAACCTGATAACGCCCGTTGTTCTTTCTGCAACAAAATCTGTTGCTCACGTTTAGCCAGACTCTCTGCATCTTCCTGATACATCAATACTGCGTCTTTCGCTGGACGACGCTGTGCGCTGAGTGCGGTAATGGTGACCTGCCAACGTAGCCCGTCTTTCGTTATCGACAACACCGCACCCGCTTTTACCTCTTTACTGGCTTTAACACGCTGCTCATTGACATGAACTTTACCGCCGCCAATCGCTTCGGCGGCAAGCGAGCGCGTTTTAAAAAATCGCGCCGCCCACAACCATTTATCTAGGCGTATGGCTTCAAGTTCAAGCTGCGCCATGAGTCTCTGCGTGTTTTTTCAACCCTTTAGGTAAAGAGAAAACTACTTTTTCTTCGATACCCTGAATCTCAACCGTTGACGTACCACCCCACACTTTCAACTGATCTATCACTTCCTGCACCAACACTTCAGGTGCGGAAGCTCCAGCCGTTACACCAACAATATTCACACCATCAAACCAAGCTAACTGCATATCCTGTGCGGTATCAATAAGATAGGCAGTTCTGCCGAGTTGTTCGGCAATTTCGCGCAAACGATTGGAGTTTGAACTATTGGGCGAGCCGACCACCAGAATAATTTCTGCCGACTTAGCCAACTCATGCACCGCATCCTGACGATTTTGCGTGGCATAACAAATATCGTCTTTTTTCTGCTCTTGAATCGACGTAAATCGCGCTCTTAAGGCATCAACCATGATTTTAGTATCAGTCATGGATAACGTCGTTTGCGTCACATACGCCAGATTATCAGGATTATGCACCACTAATTTTTCTACATCGGCAGGCGTTTCCACCAAATAGATACCACCATTATCCGTACACTTTTCATACTGTCCCATCGTGCCTTCCACTTCAGGATGCCCTGCGTGACCGATTAAAATCACTTCACGGTCGGATTTAGCGTGTTTAGCGACTTGAATATGGACTTTAGTGACTAACGGACAAGTGGCATCAAATACCGTTAACTCGCGTTCTTTGGCTTCTTGCTGCACTTGTTTAGACACACCGTGCGCACTGAAAATCAGATAAGAACCGACGGGGACATCGGTTAAATCTTCAATAAAAATCGCGCCTTTTTCTTTCAAACCATCCACTACAGTTCGGTTATGCACCACTTCATGACGCACATAAATCGGCGCACCAAAGGCTTCAATGGCTTGGTCAACAATTTCAATAGCGCGGTCAACACCAGCACAAAATCCACGAGGGTTAGCGAGTAAAATTTTCATATCTTGACTTATTAGGTTGGTTATTTGTAAATGCGGTTATTCTAACGCAACAAGGCGACTACTGCCATTAAGTTAAGCGTTCATTCTCCTGCGTCCAGCTTTACAACACGCGAATGTCGTATAATCGCCCAACTAAAATAATAACCCGACCCGCAACGATGATTGCATTGGGCATCTATTCAAATCCACTTCTATTCACTGACCACACAACACCCACATGGACTTAATACAACAAGGCATTGCACAAGGCTTAATCCGTTTTGATGAAGACCGAAAAAACATCTTCTATATTCACCAAGACAAACGCCGCAACTACAACAACCCCGAAGAGCAAGTACAAGCCGAAACCTTTTTAAAATTGGTAATTAATTACGGCTACCCAGTTGAGCATATTCAGCAGTTTGTTTCAGTAAAAATGGGCATTAGCACCAAAGAAGCCGACATAATCGTTTATAAAGATGAAGCCTGTACCCTGCCTTATATTATCGTTGAATGCAAAAGCCCAGAGGTTTCAGAACCGGAATTTAAACAAGCCAGCGACCAAGCCTTTAGTTATGCCCACGCCTTAGCGGGAACGACTAAATTTATTTGGGTCACAAAAAGCAATAAAGAAGAATTTTATCGTTTTGATAAAGAGAAAAAATTAAAAGTTACTCAGTCAGATATTCCCTATTACGGTGAAAGTGATACTAAAAAATACAAATATGCTAATGGCGGTTTTTATACTGACAAAATAAAAGGTAAAGACGAAACAATTAAAACAGGTGATTTAAAAGCCATTTCTGAAAGTGAATTAACCCGCATATTTAAACAAGCCCATGATGTACTGTGGGGCGGTGGAAAACGCAATGAATCAGAAGCCTTTGATGAATTCGATAAACTGATTTTTTGTAAAGTATGGGATGAAAGAAATACTAAAAAAGGTCAGCCTTATCAATTTCAAATTTTCAGCGAATCCTTTGATGACGAAGACGCAGAAAAGAAGAGTTTAGAAGCCTTAAAAACTCGCGTTTATGCTATTTATGAAAAAGGCAAAATAAAAGACCCGCAAGTATTTAATAAACCCATTGACCTTGAATTAACAGAAATTAAAGCCGTTGTTGAATATCTGCAAAGCATTAATTTTTCAGAAACTGATTTAGACAGCAAAGGCAAAGCCTTTGAAACCTTTTTAGGCGGATTATTTCGCGGTAAATTCGGCGCGTTTTTTACCCCGCGCAATGTCGTTAATTTTGTCGTTTCTGTATTGCCAATAACCCACGAAAGCCGCGTATTAGATACTTCCTGTGGTTCTGGTGGATTTTTACTCTATTGTTTAGATAAAGTTCGAAAACAAGCTGACCTAGAATATGATGTAAGTAGCCCAAAAGAAGCCATTGAACATCATAAACAATGGCATGATTTCGCTGAAAAAAATCTATTTGGTATTGAAATAAACGACCAAATAGCGCGAACTGCCAAAATGAATATGATTATTCATGATGATGGACATACCAATGTCGTCAGTCATGATGGTTTATATCGAATAGAAACTATTGCTGAAAATACCAATAATCAGGGTTTTAAAAAAGATAGTTTCGATTTTATTGTTACTAATCCGCCGTTTGGTTCGATTATTAAACAATCTGAACAAGCGTATATGAAAAGTGATGGTAACAGCGCACCCGATTATAATTTTGCATTAAAAGAAGTCAATTGGATTGATGCCAAAATAAAAGGCAACCATACCGCGACAGGGCGCGAAAGCCAAAGTACCGAAGTATTATTTATAGAACAGTGTCACAAATTTTTAAAAGCAGGTGGAATTTTAGCAATCGTTATTCCAGACGGCATACTGACTAATTCCAGCTCGCAATATGTGCGTGATGGAATTGAAGAAAATTTTAGAATTATCGCTGTTGTTTCTTTACCGCAAACCGCGTTTACCAACACGGGCGCGGGCGTTAAAAGTTCAGTATTGTTTTTGAAAAAACATGATACTGCAACGACTAAAAAAATCCGTGAAGCAAAATGGCGTTTACAGGATGAATTGGCTTTAAACAATGAAATTGCTAAAACTGCCGAGACTTGGGATAAAGAAAAAACGAGCTTAATTAAAACGGGGGATGCTTATTGCCAACAAATTGAAGTTGATTTAAAAAATACATTGCATGAATTAAAAAACCAATATCAATTAACGCCTGAGTTAAAGAAACAAGCAGAAAAAGAAGCAAAAGAGTTGCGTAAGGAATACGAAAAAACGGAAGTTTATGCGGAATGGAAAAAAGCGATTAATGAGGAATATAGCGATAAATTAAATGCCTTTAAGGAAGAATTAGAAGCGCGTTATCAAGCTGAAAAACAAGCCAGATTACCTGATTATCCTATTTTCATGGCAATCGCTGATAATATCGGCTATGACGCAAAAGGTAATAATTCAGATAAATTAATCAGCAAAAACGAATTTAATAATGATAAAGGCGATACTGTCATTATTGAAACCTATCAAAACGATTTATTTAGCACTGAAAAAACCAAACACAGACAGCTAGATAAAGGTAAAGAAATCGATGTTTTAATTAAAGAAACGACGTTACCGAATACTGGATTAATAGGCGAACTTACGCGATTTATTGAAGCAGTTGAAGCGGGGAAAAATCCTATAAATTTTCCTTAAGCCTCGATTTTGATAAAAACAAAGTGTTTTTGATAAATCGGGGCGAGATTGAAAAACGATTTGACCCATTCTATTACATTCCTGAAATAGTAGAACTTGAACAAAGAGTTCGTAAAATTTCAAAGAAACGGTTAAAAGATTTTATTATTTCAATGGCTAGTGGTTCAACGCCATCCGTTACGGAAGAAGAAAAATTTTATTCTGACGCTGAAAATGGAGTGCCTTTTATTAGGGTTCAAAATTTAAGCTCTACTAATGAATTGATGATAAATGACTTGAAATATATTAATCAAGAAACGCATCAAAAATACTTGAATAGAAGCCAGATTAAAGAAGGTAATTTGTTAATAAAAATTACAGGCGTTGGACGCATGGCTGTTTCAAGTGTTGTTCCAAAGGAATTTGAAGGTAATATAAATCAGCATTTAGTCGTAATAAAAACAAAAGACAATTTTACCAGTGAAGTATTAGCGACTTTTTTAAATACCGATATTGCAGAGAGATTAGCATCAAAACGGGCAACGGGTGGAACTCGCCCAGCATTAGATTATGCTGCTTTAAAATCAATGCCGATTGTTTTCAAACCTGAAATTGTCGAAATTGTAAAACAAGTTATTACTGTCAAAAATCAAAAAGAAGCCGAAGCCGCCGCGTTATTAGCAAGTATAGACGGCTATTTATTACAAGAATTAGGAATTACTTTACCGCCACCTAGCGAAAAGAAAAACTATTTTCTCACTCATTTCAGTAAAGTAAGCAGTACACGGCTTGACCCGTTTTATCATCTAACAGAGTTTGATGTTTTTAATAGTTCATTGAAAAAATCAAATTTTAATTTAGAAGAAATTAATAATATTTGTTTTGATGTTCGTGGCGTTACTTATTCCAATTCAGATGAAACAACAGAAGGAAAAAAGATTTTACGCGCTAATAATATTGATTTACAAACAAATGAATTAAATTTGTCGGATATTCGCTATATTCGTGAAGATTTTAAAATATCAGATAATCAGCTTTTAAGAAAAAATGATATTTTTATGTGTGCTGCAAGTGGTAGCAAATCACATTCGGGTAAAGTTGCTTTTATTGAAGAAGATACAGATTTTTATTTTGGCGGTTTTATGATGGTTTTACGTTCAAATGAAAATGTTTTACCAAAATATCTTTTTGAAATTTTAGCGAGTTCTATTTTTAGAAAATTCTTAACAAAAATTTTGGGTGGTACAAATATTAATAATTTGAATTTTTCAATGTTCAGGAATTATAAAATCCCACTCCCCCCACCCGAAAAACAAACCGAAATCGCCAACCACATCAGCGCGTTACGCACCCAAGCCAAACAGCTACAACAACAAGCCGCCGCTGAACTGGCACACGCAAAACAACACGTTGAACAACTGATTTTAGGAGAATAAATATGAAAACTACGCATTTATCCAGTCGAAGACACGTTACTATTCCAAAAACAATATGCGATACTTATCATTTAGCTATCGGACAAGAATTAGAAATTGAACTTACCCCACAAGGCATTTTATTAAAACCTAAAGTATCGTTGCCAAAAACTAATATTGACGATATTGCAGGTTGTTTAGCGTATCAAGGTAAAGCTAAAACACTAGAAGAAATGGATGATGCAATTCAACAAGGTATTATTGCCGAATGGGGACAAAATGATAAGCGTTGATACCAATATTATTGTGCGATTTTTAACTAAAGATGACGAGTAACAATATCAAAAAGCCTATCAAATTTTTTCCGAATCAGAACAGCTATTCATTCCAGCTACTGTTATTTTAGAAACGGAATGGGTTTTGCGTTTTAGCTATCGTTTTCCATCTGAACGGATTATTTATGCTTTAACAGGTTTGCTAAAATTAAATAATGTCAATACTGAAAATAAAACAGCAGTCATTAACGCATTAGAATGGCATAAAAACGGAATGGATTTTGCCGATGCGCTGCATTTAGCCTGTAGTTTACATACTGATAAGTTTGTAAGTTTTGATAAAAAACTAATTAAAAAAGCACTTGGTTTAAATATTGATATGATTTTAATTAGACTTTAAATTTTTACCCGAAAAAACTGTTACGCCAACCACATCAGCGCGATACGCACCGAAGCCAAACAGCTACAACAACAAGCCGCCGATGACACGCACACGCAAAACAGCACGTTGAACAACTGATTTTAGGGAGTCCAAACTCATGAGTTTGGACTCCCGTCAACCCAACGCGGTAAAACGGAATCAGCAGGCGCGACAAGTCGCGCCTGCATTAGGCTATTTTTCCAAGTAGGTATAAGCGGTTAATCCAGCCAGTAATTCCTGCTCAAAATCGTGTTGTTCTTTTCTGCTGAGCTGGCTGTTGACCAGTTTTTCACGGTAGGCAATGCGCAATTCTTCGGTGCTGATGTGGACGTAATCCAATAAATCGGCGACATCTTCACCTTCCTGCAAATCATAAAAATGGTAGCCGTTATCGTCTAGTTCAATGTTAATCGAATGGGTGTCGCCGAACAGGTTGTGCATATCGCCGAGAATTTCCTGATACGCGCCAACCATAAAAAAGCCGATTAAATAGGGCTTTTGGCTGTCAATAATATGAGTCGGTAACGTGTGTTCGATATTTTGCCCGTCTATATATTGGTCGATACGTCCGTCAGAATCACAGGTTAAATCCTGAATGACGGCGCGGCGCGTGGGTTGTTCATCCAAACGATGAATCGGCATGATAGGGAAAATCTGGTCGATACCCCAGACATCGGGTAACGATTGAAACAGTGAGAAGTTGCAGAATATTTTATCCGCCAGTTTTTCATTGAGTTCTTGCAGAATAGTGGCTTCGCTTTGATTGCTAGGATCAAGCTGAGCTTTAATCTGCTGACACACCAGCGAGTAGGTGTTTTCTGCTTGGGCAAGCTCGGCAATACTGGATTTGTCCTGAGTAAATTTCTCGCGTGCATCGGACAGCGCAAACTGGGCATCGTGATAATGTTCCACCAAATTGTTACTGCGCGGTAAGGCGGCTAATTCCGCCGCATTGCTGTACACGGATTCAATATCGGTGACGTTGGTGATTAATACCGCATGATGCGCGGTTAAAGCACGACCTGATTCGGTGATAATGTCGGGTTGCGGCAGGTTTTGTTCCGCACAGGTGTTGGCAAAACTGCGCACGATATTGTGCGCATATTCATCCATACTGTAATTGATGGACGATTCACGGCGTGAGCGACTGCCGTCATAATCCACGCCTAAGCCGCCGCCTGCATCGACGATTTTGATGTCCGCGCCCATGCGATGCAGTTCCACATAAAACTGCCCTGCTTCTTTGAGAGCGACTTTAATGTCGTGGATATTGGCAATTTGCGATCCCATGTGAAAGTGCATGAGTTTTAATGTGTCTAATAAATCCGCTTGTTTCAGGCGTTCCACCAGTTGCAACACTTCGTAAGCATGAAAGCCGAATTTAGATTTTTCGCCGCCGCTGTTCTGCCATTTACCTGCGCTGATGCTGGACAAGCGAATACGCACGCCCAGTTGGGGCTTAACACCCAGTTTAGCGGCTTCTTCAATGATAATTTCCAGCTCTTGCGGTTTTTCAATGACCAGATGTAAATCCAAGCCCATTTTTAAACCAATCAACGCAAGGCGAATATAAGCGCGGTCTTTATAGCCATTACACACCACTACGCCTTTTTTAGATAACGCCATAATCACCAGCAATTCAGGCTTGCTACCCGCTTCCAAGCCGATATTATCCGCCGCTAAAATGCCTTCGACGACTTTGCGTTGCTGATTGACTTTAATCGGATACACAGGCGTGTATTTGCCTTGGTAATTATGCAGTTCACAGGCTTTGGTAAAGGCGTTTTGTAAGCGTTTTACACGGTCGGTGAGTATGTCGGTGAAGCGTACCAGCACGGGTAATGACAGTTGTTTATCGTTGAGGGATAAGGCGATTTCATACAAATCCAGCTCAGTCGCATGCTCGGAGCTGGGTTTAACGCACACATGACCTTTATCATTAATGGAAAAATACCCATCACCCCAATTGTCAATGGCGTAGGTGTGTGCAGATTGCTGGATTGTCCACGTTGTGTTGTTTGAACTCACTGTTTAACTCCGTTAAGTCGTGTTGATAATGGGGGGCATTATAGGCGGTCTTGGTGACTTTTTAGTGAATAAGGCGATGACTGCCAGTCCTTAAAGGCATTGGTATCTACACAAGTTTCATAAGCACTTGATTTTAAAAGAAATCATTAGCTTAAAGAAATTTCATAACTCATTGTTTTACAAAGAGTTATCAAAGATGTGTAGATACCTTTGCCTTAA
>JAURYI010000093.1 GCA_030654015.1 Methylococcales bacterium
GTGGATCAACCCAATCAAGTCTATGTCGGTGACATCATTTACAGTCACACGCAAGAGGGTTGGCTGTATTTAGCCATCGTCATAGACCTCTACTCACGGCAAATCGTAGGCTGGTCTATGGCGGAACACATGAAAACCAGACTGGTTAATGATGCGTTACTCATGGCAATCTGGAAGCGAAAACCGGCTAAAGGCTTACTGTGGCACACCGATCGAGGCAGTCAATACGCCTCCAACAGCCACCGAAAACTGCTTAAACAACACGGCATTCAGCAAAGTATGAGCCGTAAAGGCAACTGCTGGGACAACGCCGTCTCCGAAAGCTTTTTTCACACCCTAAAAACCGAATGCGTAAACCATGAACACTATGCCACCCGTGAAGCCGCCAAGAAATCCATCTTCGACTACATCGAAGTCTTCTACAATCGACAACGCCTCCATTCTAACAATGGATACCTGTCTCCTGTAGAATTTGAAATGCAGCATAAAGCTGCTTAATAATGTGTCCTGAAAAGTGTTGACACATCAGTATCGCCATTCCTTAGCGGCAGGTCAATGTCCTTCCATTCCATTTGTCGTATTTCACCTGGCCGTTGAAAAAGTAACGGTGTCAGTCTAAAAGCACACTGCACAATAAATGTGCCTTGATAGTTGGCTATGTCGCGTAGCAGTTGCGCTACGTCTTTGGGTTCTGTCAGTGCGGCTCGATGTTTTACTTTTTTGGCGGGTATCTGTTTGGCTACCGCTTGCGCTGGATCGTAGTCGGTTAAGCCGTGGGCTATGGCATAACCATAAATTGCGCTTATTTCACTGTGGACACGGTGAGCTGTTTCCAGTTTCCCTGCCAATGGTTTAATAAGGCTGTAAATAGCGGGCGATTTAATCTCATTAAGCACCATGCCACCAATAACAGGGAATACATGAGCTTCAAAGCGTCTTATTTTCTTTTGGTGGGTGGTGTGATTAACCGTGTGAGCAATGGAAGTAAACCATTCACGCGCTACATACTCAAAGCTGTTGAGTATAGGCAAGCCCTTATCAAGACGGTTCTCATTTTCAGCCGCTTGTCGTTGATCGGTCTTTATTTGTTTTCGGGTATCGCTTGGATCAATGCCGTTGCTGATCTGTTTGCGGACATCTTCGGCTTTGCATCTGGCATCGGCTAAACCAATAACAGGATAGACACCCAGTGATAATGTTTTGCGCTTGCCCTAGATGCTGTAATCAAATCGCCACCACTTCGCGCCGTTGGGTTTTATAAGCAGGTAAAGCCCGCCGCCATCATTAAGCCGCTGGTCTTTGTCGATAGGTTTAACACTGCGCAGTGTTTTATCGCTAAGTATTTGTTTTGCGATGAATAAAACTCCAATTTGCAGTAATTTTACAGTAACTTTTTACCACCGCTTAAAGTTACTGTAAAAGTTACTGCATAAATTGTCGAGTGTTACTGCATTTCGTTGTACTTCGTTGAACAATAAAAAACCCGCAAAGCCTTATGACTTGCGGGTTCTTGTACTGCTTTGCATCTCGCTGGATGCTTATTTGGTGCCGATGACTGGACTCGAACCAGCATGACCTTGCGATCACCACCCCCTCAAGATGGCGTGTCTACCAATTTCACCACATCGGCATTTGTTTCTTAGTGGTCTTTCTTAGCGTCTTTGCCTTTATGGGCATCTGCTTTTTTGTCTTTAGCAGCAGGTTTATGCTCAACTGGCTTTTTTGCTTCGGCAGGTTTTTTGTCTACCGCTGGAGCCTTTTCTTCTGCTGGTTTAACATTTTCAGCAGGTTTAGTTGTGTCTACTGCTTTGGGTGTTTCTACAGGAACAGCAACGGGCTGTTCAACAGATGGAACAGGCAATGCGGGAGCTTGTTGCGTATCAGGTGCTGCAACTGGCGGCATGGCATCTTGTATTTTTGCACCATCTACCGCAGGAAGACCTGATTCATTAGCCGCAGGGGTAGCCATTAAGTCGCGTTCGGTGTCTTTGTGACCGTTTACTATCGCAAGACCTAAGCTGGTGGCAAAAAACAAGGTTGCCAAAATAGCTGTTGAACGCGATAAGAATGACGCTGCACCTTGCGCACCGAACACTGAACCTGCTGAACCAGTACCAAAAGCGGCTCCTGCATCAGCTCCTTTTCCTTGTTGCATTAAAACCAGACCGATAACGCCTAATCCTAGCAACACATGAATAACAATAATTACCTGATACATGAAAGTCTAAATTACTCTGAGATTGAATGATAAACGGCTAAAAAGGATTCCGCATCCAAGGAAGCCCCACCTATTAAACCGCCGTCAATGTCTGGCATAGCAAATAAGCCTTTTGCATTGTCTGGTTTAGCACTGCCGCCGTATAAAATTTGAACTTTATCAGCGATAGCTTGATCTTTTGCCGCAATGAATTGACGAATATAGTGATGCACTTCTTGTGCCTGTTCGTCGCTTGCAGTTTTGCCTGTACCGATTGCCCACACGGGTTCGTAGGCAATAACAGCGTTATTAAATGCGGCAATACCTGCTGAATCAATAACGGCGTTCAGTTGTTGGTCGATAACGGCGAACGTTTGATCTTCTTCACGTTGCTCTAAGGTTTCACCAACACATAAAACAGGGATGATGCCTTGCGTTTGTGCCTGAACAAAACGCGCGGCTACTGATGCGTCGGTGTCGCCGTAGTAGCTACGTCTTTCTGAGTGTCCAACCAAGGCATATTGGCAGTTGAATTCTTTCAGCATGGTCGCTGAAATTTCACCTGTATAAGCACCTGAAGCTTTATCGGCAACGTTTTGTGAACCTAATGCTAAGCGACTGCCTTTGACAACTTCAGCAACGCTGGATAAATAAACGTAAGGAACACACACGGCAATATCACCAATATCCGCACCTAAACCAGCAATAATGCCTTGGGCAAGAGACTCGGCACTTGCACGAGTTCCATTCATTTTCCAATTTCCGATAACCAGAGACCGACGCATCATCATTACTCCCACATAGAATAAAACTGCTAATGATATAGGTTAATGGCGTTTTATTCAAGCATCCATTGCTTTTCTAACGTCATCAGCCAGTTGATTGGCGGATTCTCTGACCAGTTCTTCATGCTCGCCTTCTACCATAACGCGGATTAACGTCTCTGTACCTGAGGCTCTTAATAGTAGGCGCCCCGTGTCTCCGAGTTTTTTCTCAACTGCCTGTACTGAGCGTTGGATATATTCATTAGTGCTGATATTAATTTTTTTCGTGGTTTTGATGTTGATTAAAATTTGCGGGTATTTTTTCATACCCGATTTTAATTCATGCAGGCTTTTACCAGTGTTTTCCATTTCTGCCATGACTTGCAAAGCAGCAATAATGCCGTCGCCTGTGGTAGTTCTGTCCAAACAGATAATATGTCCTGAGTTTTCGCCACCTAAAATACCGTTATGCTCATTCAACATTTCCATCACATAGCGGTCGCCGACATTGGCTCTCAGCAGGTCAATGCCTAAGCGTTTCAAGCCGTGTTCCATGCCCAGATTGGTCATGAGAGTACCGACGACAGGCCCTGCCATTTGCCCTGCTTCCTGTCGTGATTTTGCAATGATATAAATCAACTCATCGCCATCGACTATTTCGCCTTTATGGTCAACCATGATGAGTCTGTCGCCATCACCGTCTAAAGCGATGCCTATATCAGCTTGATTGGCTAACACAGTAGCCACTAATTTTGCCGGACTGGTCGCGCCGCATTCCTCATTGATATTCAGGCCATTAGGTTCTGCGCCAATGGTAATAACGGTCGCGCCGATTTCACTGAATACATGGGGTGCAATGTGATAAGTCGCGCCATTAGCACAATCAACCACAATTTTTAACCCGCTAAAGTCCAAGCGTGTGGGAACACTGCCTTTGCAGAATTCAATATAACGACCTGCGGCATCACCGATGCGTTTGGCTTTACCGAGGTGAGCCGATTCTACGGTGGTCATCGGTGAGTCGATGTAATGCTCTATTTTTTCTTCTAATTCATCGGGTAATTTTGTCCCCTGCACGGAGAAAAATTTAATGCCGTTATCGTAATAAGGATTATGTGACGCACTGATAACAATGCCTGTTTTGGCTCTTAATGTGCGTGTTAAATAAGCAATACCAGGGGTGGGCATAGGCCCTAATAAATGGGTATCGACACCTGCGGCGGTTAAGCCAGCTTCCAGCGCGGATTCAAACATATAGCCAGAAATACGGGTATCTTTACCCACCAGCACGAAACCATGTCCCTCGTTAGCAAATACCCGACCTGCCGCCCAGCCTAATTTTAATAAAAAATCCGCTGTTATGGGGGTTTCACCGACTTTGCCACGAATACCATCAGTACCAAAATATTTTTTTGCTATATTTGCCATAATGTTAAACCTTAAAAATAGACGTAATTTTTATAAACTGGCATTATTGCTAATACCATCGGTCAATAAAAAAGGAGAGCTGTTAAGGCTCTCCTTTTTGGTTAGTTTTTATAAACTTAGCCTTGTTCAGCCGTTTTACCAAGTGAAGTATCAGCTGGTTTATCTAGTTTAATCTCATCAGCATTGAGTCCGTCACGCGGTGGCTTATCATCCCAACCTTGTGGATCACGCACTGGTTTGCGTGTCATTAAATCTTCAATTTGATATTTGTCGATGGTTTCGTATTTCATTAACGCTTCTGCCATTGCATGAAGAATATCAATATTTTCTTTGATCAATCTTTCTGCACGTTCATAGTTGCGATCAATAAAAGAACGAATCTCTTCATCAATAGTATGCGAGGTTTCTTCGGCGACCGTTTTGTGTTGTGTCACTGAACGCCCTAAAAATACTTCGCCTTCTTCTTCACTGTAAGAAAGTGGCCCTAAACGTTGTGATAAGCCCCATTTGGTGACCATATTACGCGCTAATTCAGTCGCCCGTTCAATATCGTTAGATGCGCCTGTACTGACTTGCTCCCAACCAAAAACCACTTCTTCGGCAATACGACCGCCATATAAACTGGAAATCATGCTGTCGAGTTTTTGTTTGCTGGCACTGTACTGGTCACGTTCAGGTAAGAACATAGTCACACCCAGCGCACGACCTCTAGGCATAATACTGACTTTATAGACAGGATCATGTTCAGGCACTAAGCGTCCGACAATGGCATGACCCGCTTCATGGTAAGCCGTCATTTTCTTTTCTTTTTCGTCCATCACCATTGTGTGTCTTTCCACACCCATGATGAGCTTGTCTTTGGCTTTTTCCAAGTCCGCCATATTGACGACGCGCTTATTCATTCTGGCAGCCAATAAAGCCGCTTCATTGATTAAGTTTGCCAAATCAGCACCTGAAAAACCGGGCGTACCTTGTGCGATATATTTCACTTCCACATCATCAGAAGCGGGGACTTTTTTCATGTGAACTTTAAGGATTTGTTCACGTCCGCGTACATCAGGCAATCCAACAGTGACTTGACGGTCAAAACGACCGGGACGCAACAAGGCTTTATCCAACACGTCAGCGCGGTTAGTCGCCGCGATAACGATAATACCTTCGTTGCCTTCAAAGCCGTCCATTTCCACCAATAACTGGTTTAAGGTTTGTTCACGTTCATCGTTACCGCCGCCTAAACCTGCGCCACGCTGACGACCGACTGCATCAATTTCATCAATGAAAATAATGCACGGGGCGTGTTTTTTCGCCGTTTCAAACATATCACGAACACGAGATGCACCGACACCAACAAACATTTCCACAAAATCTGAACCGGAAATAGTAAAAAACGGCACACGCGCTTCACCCGCAATGGCTCTCGCCAATAGCGTTTTACCTGTACCTGGAGGCCCGACCATCAACGCGCCTCTGGGAATTTTACCCCCCAAACGTTGATATTTAGCAGGGTCTTTCAGGAAATCGACCATTTCCACCACTTCTTCTTTAGCTTCGTCACAACCTGCCACATCGGCAAACGTGACTTTAATTTGATCTTCTTCCAGCATACGCGCTTTACTTTTACCAAAGCTCATCGCGCCACGACCACCTGCACCGCCACCGTTCATTTGACGCATGAAGAATACCCACACGGCAATCAACAATAACATGGGGCCAAAAGACACCAGCAGCTGCATCAGCATAGAAGGTTGTTCAGGCGGAACAGCTTTAGTATCAACACCATTTGCCAATAAATCATCAATTAAATGCGGGTCATTAGGCGCGTATATCTTGATTTGCTGACCACCCTGCATTTTTGCCTTGATGATATGCTCATCAATAGTGACTTGTTGTACTTGTCCCGATTTCACCGAATCGATGAATTGTGAGTACGATAACGACGAATCAGCCCGTTCTTTTTGTGAACTAACGTTGTTAAAGAGAAGCATCAAGACAACTGCGATGACACCCCACAAGATTATATTTTTTATCATATCGTTCATTTATACGCCCTGGGCCTGAACGGCTCTTCCGTTTAAAAACTGAGCAATTATATCAGGAGTTAATGTCCTGACTGTCGTTATTTATGGGGTACTCACTAACACTTAGAGTAGCCGATTTTGCAAATATAAGGGTTGATAGTGATTATTTAAAGCCCTTAGCTAAAATATACACTTCATTACTGCGTGGCCTAGAGGCTTTTGGCTTTCTTATGACCACTTTAGTGAAGTTTTTTTGCACTTCACGATGATAATCCTCAAAGCCTTCGCCTTGAAACACTTTTACTAAAAACGCACCATTTTTTGCCAAAATAGTTTTTGCGGTATCCAAAGCCAGTTCACACAAATACATGGAACGCGGCTGATCGACTGCTTTATTACCGCTCATATTCGGTGCCATATCAGACAACACCAGATGCACGGGCATATTATCCAATACCGCATAAAGTTCATCTATAACGGACTGTTCAAGAAAATCACCTTGAATAAAATCCACGCCGTCAATCGGATCCATCGGCAAAATATCCAGCGCGACCAGCTTATTGCCTTTGCCTAGCCGTTGCTGAGCATATTGCGACCAACCACCGGGTGCTGCACCCAAATCGACCACATTCATACCCGCTTTAATCAGCGAATCTTTTTCTTGAATCTCAGATAATTTGAATACCGCGCGTGACCGATAGCCCTGCGCTTGAGCCATTTTGACATATTCATCATGAAAATGTTCCTGCATCCATTGATTACTGCTTTTACTTCGTGCCATAACGCCCTATTTTTGGTGTAGAATTAAGTTTTTGATTTTGAGAATAAAAAGTGAAAGCAGTCGATAAGAAAAAACTAAAGTCCGAAGCGCATAGTTTAAACCCCATAGTCACCATTGGTCAGTCTGGACTTACCGATGCCGTATTAGCAGAACTTGAACAGGCACTCGACCATCATGAATTGCTTAAGGTAAAAATACGCGCCGAACGTGATGACCGCAAAGTCATCAGTGAAAAAATCTGCACCAGCACAGGTGCGGAGCTTATTCAATCTATTGGACAAGTCATCGTTATTTATCGCCTGAATCCGAATAAATAATCGCAGAGGAAAAGCGCAAGACTTCGCGTCGAGTGCTTTTCGCCTTTCCTATTAAATATACTGAATTGCAATAATTTCGTATTCGATATTTCCCGCTGGGGCTTTCACAATCACAATATCTTCCACTTCTTTACCGATTAAGGCGCGTGCAATCGGCGAACCGACAGAAATACGATTTTCCTTAATATCAGCTTCATCCTCACCAACAATTTGATAAATCACCCGCTGTTCAGTGTCCAGATTTTCAATTTCTACCGTCGCACCAAATACCACTCTGCCGCCCGCATCCACCCTAGTGACATCAATAATTTGCGCATTAGACAGTTTGCCTTCAATTTCATTAATGCGACCTTCCGCAAAACTTTGCTGCTCTTTCGCGGCATGATACTCGGCATTTTCTTTTAAATCACCATGCGCTCTGGCAGTAGCAATCGCATTAACAATGCGTGGACGCACGACTGATTTTAACTCTTCTAATTCTGCGCGTAATTTTTCTGCACCTTTGACAGTGAGAGGTACTTTAACCATTTCTTTCATACTCCGATATTGTTGGTTGGGGTAAGGTTTGAACCCCAACATTTAAGCAGTTTATTGTGTATTGTTCCAACGCTCTGCGCTGGAATGCCTGTGTGACGTTCCAGCATCACGTCTCGCAATGCTGGAGCATTGCAGAATAAGTCCCCACGCTGGAGCGGTGGAAACTATAAAAAGCATCTATCCCGCCCCCAAACTCCAGTTTGGAAACGCCTATTACCAAACTCCGCTTGGTGTAACAACGAATAAAACAGGCTCATTTTCACGTTTATAAGCCCTGAACGTCAAGCAGAGCTTGAAAGCAAGAAACTTATTCCCCACCATACCATTGCCCTATTTCATAATACCCGCCCCAATCAGCGGTATAAAGTCCTTGTTTAACATAGCGGTGAAACGTTGAATACTGCCAATCGCGAACTTGTGCAACATAACCGTGTTTCACAGGGTTATAGTGAATATAATCAACGTGTTTGGAAAAGTCGTTATCATCACGAATGGTATGCTCCCAAAATCGCCGTTGCCAGATTTGATATTCACCTTTGGCGTTATGGGTTAGATTGTCAGCTTTAGCGACTTGGTGTGAAAAACGGCTTTTGATTAATCGCCAGCGTCCAGAATAGTCATCATCACCGACGGGTAATGTCCAAACAGCATGAATATATTCAGGTAACACCACCCACGCATCGATTTGAAACGGTTTTTCTTGCAGAGTTTGTCGTAGCGCGTCACGCAAAAAATCGATTCAGTCAATTAATAGTGAGGAGTGTCGATCTCTTAACGTCACCGTAAAAAAATACGTCCCGCTTTTAATACGATTGCGACGATATAAAACCATCGGTTTTCCCCTTTTTAAAAGTTAAGACGTAGCCCGCATGGAGCTTGCGGAATGCGGGAAGATGTACGAGAACCGTGATATTTCAGCAAAAATTCCCAGCATTTTGTTACAACACAAAACCATTTTTTCCCATTTCAACATTTCAAAGCGTAGCCCGTGTGGAGCTTGCGGAACACGGGGAACAGTCGTGTCGTCAACGAAAAGCCCCGCATTCCGCAAGCTCCATGCGGGCTACTTGCTTATGGGTTGGGAACACTCCGTGAAACCTCTCTATTTATATAAAAAGAGGAGCTTAACAATCCATCCCAGAATAATATTGAATAACAGTAAATCATCATGGCAATTACAAATGATGCACAAAGCAAAACAAATGTTTTAATAGACGGAAAAAGTGTAAATAATATAAAACAAGATGTAACCAATGCAAAAAGTGAAGCTCTTGCAAACATTATTTGATTAAATAGAAACTTTATCTCTCTACTTAACATTGTATTTTGTGTTCTTAAATATAGATAAACGTATCCCACATGATGAGATACATGTTCCATAAGAACAGGTGATGTAGCACTAGCATTTATTAAGCTTGTAATTATTAC
Source organism: Methylococcales bacterium (assembly GCA_030654015.1). Classification (GTDB taxonomy): domain Bacteria; phylum Pseudomonadota; class Gammaproteobacteria; order Methylococcales; family Methylomonadaceae; genus UBA4132. The sequence continues at coordinate 9,471 of JAURYI010000093.1, forward strand.
GCATTTAAAACTATTACTTCTGAATTTATTAAGAAATGCGTAACATGGAAGGGCTAATAATGGCAGACTAAGACAATAGATAATAAATCCTATGCCATATATTGATGCGCCAACTAATATTGATATAGGAATAAAAAGTTTTTCATTTATTGTAAAAAATGATTTGAATAGGATTAACATCCCATTCAAAAAACCAAGATTAAATAAATAATCTATAAATAGTAGAAATATCATAAATGATGTTCCTACTAATAAAAAAGAAAATACCATTAGAGAATTGGAATCTTTGTTTGGTACGACTTCATTTTGAATTAAATCAGTCATATTTACATATCTCCTACTAATTAAGTTATTTCACTGGGTCTACCGATTACCCAAAAAAAACGAGGAGCAGGCTTACACCCATCTCCTCGTTCCAAAAGCATTAAACCTAGCCCTTAGCTAAACTCAGGACAGGATTTAAACTCCGACTTTAACCACCAAAATCATCAAGCATGATATTTTCTGGCTCAACGCCGTTATCTAATAACATCTTGATAACAGCGGCGTTCATCATCGGTGGCCCGCACATATAGAATTCACAGTCTTCGGGTGCTGGATGATTTTTTAAATACTCTTCAAACAACACGTTGTGAATAAAGCCTGTGTAGCCTTCCCAGTTGTCGTCGGGTAATGGATCAGACAACGCGGTATGCCATACAAAGTTTGGATTTTCCCGTGCTAACATATCAAAATCTTCTACATAGAACATTTCGCGTTTGCTACGCGCACCGTACCAGAAAGTCATTTTGCGTTTTGACTTCAATCTTCTGAGTTGGTCGAAGATGTGTGAACGCATTGGAGCCATACCCGCACCACCGCCGACAAATACCATTTCGGCATCGGTTTCTTTGGCATAAAATTCACCATAAGGACCTGATACCAGCACTTTGTCACCTGGTTTTAAGTCAAAAATGAACGATGACATAATGCCAGGCGGGACGCTTTCATCGGCACGCGGTGGTGGTGTCGCAATACGCACATTTAACATGATTTCTTTTTCTTCAGGATAAGAAGCCATTGAGTACGCGCGTAACGTGGGTTCTTTCACAGTGGACACATAACGCCACAGGTTGAATTTATCCCAATCTTCACGGAAACGGTCTGCAACGTCGAAGTCTGCATATTTAGCAACGTGAGCGGGACATTCGATTTGAATGTAACCACCTGCACGGTAGTTGATTGCTTCGCCTTCTGGCAGTTGCAATACTAACTCTTTAATGAACGTAGCAACGTTGTCGTTAGATTTAACGGTACATTCCCATTTTTTCACGCCGAATACGGAGTCTTCAACTTCAACGTCCATATCGTGTTTAATAGACACTTGACACGCTAAACGCTCACCGTGCGCGGCTTCACGTTTGGTGATATGTCCTAATTCAGTCGGTAGAATTTCGCCGCCGCCTGATTTCACTTTCACTTTACATTGTCCGCAAGTACCACCACCGCCACACGCTGAGGACACGAACAAGCCGTTATCCGACAAGGCAGTCAGTAGTTTTGATCCCGAAGGAACATGGATTTTCTTTTCATCGTTGATGGTGATTTCAACGTCACCTTCGGCGACTAATTTACTTTTCGCACCGATAATGACAAACACCATGGCTATAACCAGCCCAGTGAAAATGATAATCCCTAAAATAATTTCCAGCATATTGATACCTTCCTAAAGTTGGATGCCAGAGAAGGCCATAAAGCCTAATGACATCAGACCCGCAGTGATAAAGGTAATTCCGAGACCTTGTAAGCCCGCAGGTATATCACTGTATTTGAGTTTTTCGCGTACACCCGCCATCACGGTGATAGCTAATGCCCAACCTAAACCACTGCCTACGCCGTAAGTGACACTTTCACCGAGGTTATAGTCACGTTCAATCATGAATAAACTACCGCCTAGAATGGCGCAGTTTACGGTGATTAACGGTAAGAAAATGCCTAGCGCGTGATACAAAGCAGGGAAAAATTTGTCTAAAATCATTTCCAGAATTTGTACTAACGCGGCAATCATGCCGATACAACTGAGTAGTGCGAGGAAGCTTAAATCAACGCCTGTAATGCCCATCCACGATAATGCGTCTTCTTTTAACAACGCGTGGTACACGATGTTATTGGCAGGAACGGTAATGGCTTGAACGACCATAACCGCGATACCCAAGCCCATTGCAGTGGAGATTTTTTTCGAGACTGCAATAAAGGTACACATCCCCAAGAAGAAGGACAGTGCAAGGTTTTCAATGAAAACCGCTTTAACAAATAAACTGATATAGTTTTCCATTAGTGATGCCCTCCTTCACCATGAGCAATCGACATGATTTTGAACTCAACGGTTTCTTGTTGTTTGGGTTTCCATTGACGGACACCCCAAATAATCAGACCGATGATAAAAAATGCACTCGGTGGCAACAGCATCAAGCCGTTTGGATCGTACCAGCCGCCATCTTTGGTTAGTTTGAAAACTTCGATACCCAGTAATTTACCTGAGCCTAAAGTTTCTCTGAAAAATGCGACGATGATTAAAATCAAGCTGTAACCTGCACCGTTACCGATACCGTCCATGAAACTTTCCAGTGGTGGATTTTTCATGGCGTAGGCTTCAGCACGACCCATTACGATACAGTTGGTGATAATCAAACCCACGAATACTGATAGCTGTTTACTCACGTCGTAAGCAAAGGCTTTCAAGCATTGGTCAACCACGATAACCAAGGAAGCGATAATGGTCATTTGTACAATAATCCGAATACTGCTTGGAATATGGTTACGAATGGCAGAAATCGCCGCACTGGAAAACGCGGTTACTAAGGTCAATGCTAATGCCATAATCAATGACGTTGACATTTGTGAAGTGACCGCTAATGCCGAACAGATACCCAATACTTGTAACGTAATGGGGTTGTTGGTCACTAAGGGTTCGACTAATACCTTTTTGGTTTCGTCATTAAAAATTTCGCTGCTCATGATTTTTTCTCCGCAACCGTTCTGACTTTGGATAAATAGGTCGCAAAGCCTTCTTTGCTCATCCAGTATCTAACTAGGTTAGTTACGCCTGTACTGGTTAATGATGCGCCTGCTAAACCGTCTACTTGATATTGTGAACCTGCTTTGCTGGTATCAACTGTGCCTTTAATTAACGCCAGTGCAGGCTCGCCTTTATCCGCTTCTTCAATCAGCCCTTTTTCTAAAGAGGCTTGATCTGATTCTGCATAGACTTTTTTGCCTTTCCACAATGCACGCCATTTTGGATTAACGACTTCGCCGCCTAACCCCGGAGTTTCAGCCTGATCGTAGAAGTTGATGCTTTGTACGGTTTGACCGTCAGCATCTAACGCCAAGAAGCCGTATAAAGTTGACCATAAGCCATAACCACTGACAGGTAAAATAATGGATTTGGTAGTATTGCCTTCTTTCACTAAATAGACTTTAGCCAGTTTCGCTTTAACACGGATGTGGGCAATGTCTTTGTCTTTAGGAATCGCAACGCTTTGTGTGGGGTCTTTTGCCGCTTTACGTTGATCGTATTCGTTGGCATTGCCTTCGGCGTATTCACCTGTTTCCAAATTAACCAATTTAGCTTCAATTTGGTTGGCGAATACTTTTTCAATATCGCTATCGGCTTGTAACAAACCAGCAACATCAAGAATATTTTTCTTCATGTCCAGTTCTTTGTTACTGATTTGCAACGGTTTTAAAGCAACCGCAGCTAACGATACCAATACCGCACACACTAAACACAGTGCAACCGCCACGGCGATGGTTTTTTCAAGATTATCATTGCTTAACGCTAAAACTTTTAGGCAATAAGCTTTGAATTTTCGGTATTGCTCATACTCTTCCAGTTTTGAGCAAAGTTTTTCAGTATATTGGCATTTAAGCATGGCGTTTCATCCTTCTTCTGATATTTGCTTGCATGACAAAGTAATCGATAGTCGGAGCAAACATATTGGAAAATAAAATCGCTAACATAATGCCTTCAGGGAACGCAGGATTAACCACGCGGATTAATACTGTCATACCACCGACTAACGCGCCAAATATCCAACGACCTGTATTCGTCATCGCCGCACTGACAGGGTCAGTCGCCATATACACCATACCGAACGCGAAACCGCCGACGGTTAAATGCCAGTACCAAGGTAGCGCGAACATATGGTTGGTATCACTACCGATATAATTGAATAACAATGACGTAGCAACCATACCTGCAAATACACCGCCCATGATGCGATACGAGGCAACGCGGGTATAAAGCAAGAATGCCGCACCCAGCAAAATAGCCAAGGTAGATGTTTCACCTAAACAACCAGGTTCAAAACCAAAAAAGGTTTGCATCCAGCTGTAATGTGCATTGTAAATCGCTTCCATACCGCCGTTAGCTGCTAAGCCTAATGGCGTTGCTGCGGTATAACCATCAACTGCAACCCAAACTGAATCGCCAGAGATAGAAGCTGGATAAGCGAAGTATAAAAATGCGCGTCCGCTTAATGCAGGGTTTAAAAAGTTTTTACCTGTACCGCCGAAGACTTCTTTACCGATAACAATACCGAAAGAAATACCCAACGCGACCTGCCATAAAGGCATATCAGGCGGCATAATCAGTGTGTATAACATCGAAGATACTAAAAAGCCTTCGTTGACTTCATGACCGCGAACCGTCGCGAATAATACTTCCCACACACCACCGACCGCTAAAGTCACGATATAGATAGGTAAGAAATATAATGCGCCATGCGCGATACAAGACAATGGGTTAGACGGGTTGTAACCGAATACCATCATCGGGATACTGCGCCAGTTATCGATTTTGTCAACGTGCATTTCTGCCATTGCCAAGTTAGCTTGATAACCTGTGTTATACACTGCCATTAAAATACAGAAAAACGTCGCAATCACCACAAACGTCATGGTACGTTTTAAATCGTTGCCATCACGAACGTGTGTTGTGCCGCGTGTTACATCAGCAGGGGTGTAAATGAACGTATCGACCATCTCATAGAGACCGTAATACTTTTCCAGCTTTGCACCTTTGGTAAAATACGGCTCTATGCTGTCTAAAAATTTTCTAGCCGACATTAGCCCTCCTTCTCAATTTTGATTAAATTCGCACGCAAGACAGGGGCGAAATCATGTTTACCCGGATCAACAAAGGTAAATAACGACATATCTTCGTCATCCAGCTCCAAACAACCTAATAATTGTGCTTGGTCAGAATCGCCGACTATCAAGGCTTTCAATAACGGTGTCGGTAGAATGTCCATAGGCATGACCGTTTCATAAATGCCCACAGGAACGATCGCACGGTTACTGCCGTTTTTATCGGTTGTTAATGGGAATAAACGATTATGTTTTTTATCGACACTGGAGGTATACACATTCAATGCAGAATATTTGTTTTTACCCGCCACAATCCAGCCGAACAACTCACGCTCACGCCCTTCTTTTAAAGCGGATACTTGTAAGTCATAAAAACCTAAATACGCAGACCAATCGCTTGCGGTATGACCGTATAACACTGAGCCAGACACGACACGACTTTCCACATCATCCGCTAATTCACCCGCGACTAAATCATCGGTATTAGCACCGACGCGAGTACGAACCAAACGTGGATTTTTAACCGTAGGGCCTGCCAGAGAGACGACACGCTCAACGTTTAAATAACCTGTGGTGAATAACGCACCGATAGCGATAACGGCTTGATAATCAATATGCCAGACAAATTTATGGATATTAACCGCATCAATAAAATGAATGTGCGTACTGGGCAGACCTGCTGGATGCGGGCCGCTGAATTCTGCAACTGTCACAGGCGCGTTGCCTGTCGCAATTTCATCCCCTGTCTTTTTGCAAAGATAGGTTTTGCCGTCCGTTAATTTAGCAATAACTTTTAAGCCATTGGCAAAATCATCCGCACGTTCTTTGATGATAAATTCAGGATCTGCCGCCAAAGGACGTGTGTCCATTGCAGTCACAAAAATAGACGCAGGTTTGCTGTCTACCGCTGGAATTTTGCCATAAGGACGTGTGCGTAATGCTGTCCACAAGCCTGATGCCAACAAATTTTCCTGCACTTGTTGCGCAGTTAAATTCGCTAATTCAGCTTCGCTGTATTTCGCAAAAGTTTCTTGTGCCGAACCGTGTAACTCAATAACAACCGATTGTAAAACCCGTTTAGCACCGCGATGGATGGCTTTAACCACACCCGCCGCTGGTGACGTAAAATTAACACCAGGATTTTTCTTGTCAGTAAAAAGAATTTGACCTAATTTGACCTTATCCCCTTCATTAACCATCATAGTAGGCTTCATACCTACATAATCCATCCCCAGAATAGCAACGGATTTAACCTTATTGCCATTCTCAATTTCTTGTTTAGGGCCACCCGTAATCGGGAGGTCTAAACCTTTTTTAATAGTAAATTGCATAGTTGAAGCTTACCCTCCAAACAAGTTGTAGCGAAACCATCCCCTTAATTTTAATCACTAAGATAAGAGGCGCATTAAGACGTAAAACGTTGGCATTACACCACAAAAATGCCGATTCCTCAACGCTGGATATAAGTGCCGCAGTTTTAATGTGCACTGCTAACATCCAGTTTTAAGCACCGCTCGTTCACCGAAGTTCACTGATTCGATTAATTCCAGATCTTTGCAGTAATCAACATGACTGCAAATTGTTTATTTTTGCGTGATGAAATTGTTCGGTATCTTGGAATAGAAATTCTATTTCAAACCAAGATGCTGTCATTTAAACAACGAGTGCTGTTAATTAAACATCTATTTTCGTTGTCAATAACACAACATCATAACCTAATAACATATAATTCAAATGGTTATAGACTGGCATAATAAATGCACTACTCTGGACATATATGTCTTTTAAGGAGAAAAATATGGCGGTAGTATCACTGGCAAGTCCACAACAGCAACAACAAGCTCTGGTTTTAAGCACAGTCGCTTTTACTGTGTGTTTTGCAGTCTGGACGATTTTTTCCATCATCGGTTTACAAATTCAAAAGGACTTGGGCTTAAGCGAAACGGAATTTGGTTTACTCATTGGCACTCCTATTCTTTCAGGCTCATTAATCCGCTTAATACTGGGGATTTGGAGCGATCAATACGGCGGGCGCATTGTTTATGCCTGTGTAATGGTGACAGCCGCCATTGCCACGTTATTACTCACTACTGTTGATACTTATATTATGTATCTGGTCGCCGCCTTGGGTGTCGGTATTGCAGGCGGTTCATTCGCGGTAGGGATTGCCTATGTCTCGCGCTGGTATCCTACCGAAAAACAAGGAATTGCCCTTGGTATTTTCGGACTGGGTAATGTCGGTGCCGCCGTCACTAAATTCGTTGCACCGTTTGTGATGGTGGCGTTTGGCTGGCACGCAGTTGCGCAAATATGGGCAGTCGTTTTGCTATTAATGGCGGCAGTTTTCTGGTTTATGACCGAAGACGAACCCGCATTAAAAGCACGACGAAAAGTAGGCATTAAACACGTTTCTTTTGCCGATCAGTTAAAACCTCTGCACAACATCCAAGTCTGGCGATTTTCTCTGTATTACTTTTGCGTATTCGGTGCGTTTGTCGCCTTGGCTTTGTGGTTGCCGCGCTATTTAGTCGGAGCTTACGGTTTCGATATTAAAACGGCGGGGATGTTGGCAGCTTCCTACTCTATTTTTGCCAGTCTGTTTCGTGCCTTGGGTGGATGGTTATCTGACCGTTATGGCGCACGATTAATCATGTACTGGACATTTATTGCGGGTGCGGTTTGTACGTTTTTCCTGTCCTACCCGCTAACTGATTATGTTGTCCATGGCATCAAAGGCGACATCGCTTTCAGCTTGGCGATTCAACCTGTTGGTTTTATTCTGCTCATTTCTATCCTAGGACTGTTTATGTCCTTCGGAAAAGCCGCTGTTTATAAACACATTCCTGTTTATTATCCTGACAATGTCGGTGCGGTCGGTGGTGCGGTCGGTATGGTGGGTGGCTTAGGCGGATTTTTACTGCCATTAACCTTCGGTATGTTGAACGACTTAACGAGTATTTGGAGCAGCTGCTTCATGCTGCTGTTTGTACTGGACATAATTGCACTCACATGGATGCACTTCTCCATTATAAAAATGGAACGGCGGGTTGCACCAGAACTGGAGCACATTTCCAGAGATTTGCCTGAGTTAAGTCATCCCTCACCTTTAATTCTTACTGAATGGAATCCCGAAGATACCGTTTTTTGGGAAGCTACAGGGAAAAAAATTGCCAACCGTAATTTGTGGATCAGCATCCCCGCCCTGCTACTCGCTTTTGCCGTGTGGATGGTGTGGAGTGTAGTTGTCACCAATCTACCCAATATCGGCTTTAAATACACCACCAACGAATTATTCTGGCTGACCGCTTTGCCGGGTTTATCAGGAGCAACGCTGCGGATTTTTTATTCCTTTATGGTTCCTATTTTTGGCGGAAGACGCTGGACGGCTATCAGCACGGCATCCTTATTATTCCCTGCAATCTGGATAGGTTTTGCCGTACAAAACCCGAATACCCCGTTCGTCTTAATGCTGGTATTGGCATTATTGTGCGGTTTAGGTGGCGGTAATTTTGCCTCCAGCATGGCAAATATCAGCTTCTTTTTTCCACAGGCGCAAAAAGGCACAGCCTTAGGTCTTAACGCAGGTTTGGGAAATTTGGGTGTCAGTACCGTACAGTTTATTGTGCCATTAGTGATTACCGCCGCCGTTTTTGGCAGTTTCGGCGGTGAACCGCAAGAATGGATAAAAACGGGCGTACATAAATCCATGTGGCTACAAAATGCGGGTTTTATCTGGATTCCTTTTATTCTGGCTACCAGCCTCGCCGCGTGGTTCGGCATGAATGATATTGCCTCTGCCAAAGCCTCGTTTAAAGAACAAGCTATTATTTTTAAACGCAAACACAACTGGATTATGTGTTGGTTATATACAGGTACTTTCGGCTCATTCATCGGCTTTTCCGCAGGCTTACCGATGCTGACTAAAACATTATTTCCCGATGTTGATCCAACTCAATACGCCTTTTTAGGTCCTTTAGTAGGTGCATTGGTACGCCCTGTCGGTGGCTGGTTAGCCGATAAATCAGGCGGTGCGAGAGTGACATTCTGGAACTTCATCGTGATGGCTGCGGCAGTATTCGGGGTATTACACTTCCTACCCAGTGGCGCAGACGCAGGCGATTTCTGGGGCTTTCTGGCGATGTTTATTTTGTTATTTTTCACCACAGGCATAGGTAACGGCTCTACGTTCAGAATGATTCCCGTAATTTTTTTGACTGAACAACAACGTACTACCAATAACAATACGGATACAGGACTTGTGCGCAAAGCCGCAGCAAAAGAATCAGCGGCAGTGCTGGGTTTCAGTTCAGCCATCGCCGCTTACGGGGCGTTTTTTGTGCCTAAAAGTTACGGCACGGCAATCAGCTTAACGGGTAGTGTTAATGCGGCTTTATACTTCTTTATAATTTTCTATGTGAGCTGTATCGCTATCACTTGGTGGTTTTATGCGCGTAAAGGCGCGGAAATGCCCTGCTAAACAATCGTTGATAACAGGTTTAGTACACCAGCCAATCGTTCAATTTTCAAAACCTGATAGCGTTAAAACCTGTCAGGTTTACATTATCATCAAGAGGTACACCATGAGTCACTTTCTCGATCGCTTGCTGTTTTTCAAGAAAAAAACCGAAGCCTTTTCAGGCAATCACGGCATCATGACCGATGAAAATCGCAGTTGGGAAGATGCTTATCGGCAACGCTGGCAACACGACAAAATTGTTCGTTCCACGCATGGCGTGAATTGCACGGGTTCTTGCAGCTGGAAAATCTACGTTAAAAATGGACTGGTCACGTGGGAAACCCAACAAACCGACTACCCGCGTACCCGACCTGATATGCCCGACCACGAACCACGCGGTTGTGCGCGTGGCGCGAGTTATTCGTGGTATCTCTACAGTGCCAACCGTTTGAAATATCCGATGGTACGCAGTCATTTAGTCAAACTCTGGCGCAAGGCGCGTACCACTTTAGCACCTGTAGAGGCGTGGGCTTCGATTGTCGAAGACAAGGATAAATCGCAAAGTTATAAATCCAAACGCGGTTTAGGCGGTTTTATTCGTGCCGATTGGGCAGAAGTTAATGAAATTATCGCGTCAGCCAATATCTATACTGTCAAAAAATTCGGCCCCGATAGAATTATTGGTTTCTCGCCGATCCCTGCGATGTCGATGGTGTCTTATGCCGCAGGTTCACGCTATTTGTCGCTGATTGGCGGCACTTGTATGAGTTTTTATGACTGGTATTGTGATTTACCGCCCGCCTCGCCGCAGACGTGGGGCGAACAAACTGATGTACCTGAATCAGCAGATTGGTATAACTCGTCATTTATCATGATGTGGGGTTCTAACGTACCGCAAACCCGCACGCCTGACGCGCATTTTATGACTGAAGTGCGTTATAAGGGCGCGAAAATAGTCACCGTTTGCCCCGATTATTCGGAAGCGTCTAAATTTGCCGACTTGTGGCTGCATCCCAAGCAAGGCACGGATGCGGCGTTGGCAATGGCATTCGGTCATGTCATTTTAAAAGAATTTCATCTAGAAAATCCCAGCGAATACTTTACAAAATACGTTCGTGAAACCACCGATATGCCGTGTTTAGTGCGCTTGGTTAAACAAGGTGAAAGCTATGTGCCAGAGCGTTTTATACGCGCCAGTGATTTTGCTGAAAATTTAGGGCAGGATAATAATCCCGACTGGAAAACTGCTGCTTTTAATGAGCTGGACGGTAACGTGGTAATTCCACGCGGCTCTATCGGTTTTCGTTGGGGCGAGCAGGAAGCAGGACAAGGACGCTGGAATATTCAACAAAAAGACGCACAGGGCGCGGAAGTTAAATTGCGCCTGAGTTTGATTGATGTAGCGCATGAAGTTGCCTCGGTGGCATTTCCGTATTTCGGCGGTGCAAAACATGAACATTTTACCCATAGCGACCACGACACCGTTCAACGCCGTAACGTACCCGTCAAAACCCTCACCTTAGCCGATGGCAGCATTGCCCACGTTGCCACCGTATTTGATTTATTGGTTGCCAATTACGGCATAGATCGCGGTTTGGGTGGCGGTAATGTTGCTGGTTCTTTTGATGATGACGTGCCTTATACGCCTGCTTGGCAGGAAAAAATTACCGGTGTGAGTCGCCAGCAAGTGATTTTAGTGGCGCGTGAATTTGCCCGCAATGCTGATAAAACGCACGGCAAATCAATGGTGATTTTAGGCGCGGGTTTAAATCACTGGTATCACATGGACATGAACTATCGCGGCATTATCAATATGTTGATGATGTGCGGTTGTATCGGTCAAAGTGGCGGCGGTTGGGCGCATTATGTCGGGCAGGAAAAATTACGTCCGCAAACAGGCTGGTTACCGTTGGCGTTCGCGCTGGATTGGCACAGACCGCCCAGACAAATGAACAGCACCTCGTTTTTCTACGCGCACACCAACCAATGGCGGTATGAGAAACTGACGGTAAAAGAAATTCTGTCACCGCTTGCCGACCCCAAACAATGGCAAGGCAGTTTGATTGATTTTAATGTGCGAGCTGAACGCATGGGCTGGTTGCCGTCCGCGCCGCAGTTAAACACCAATCCATTATGGATATGTAAAGCCGCCGACAAAGCAGGTTTATCACCCGCTGATTATGTGGTGGAAAATCTGAAATCAGGTGAGTTAAAAATGGCGTGTGAAGACCCTGATAATCCGCAGAATTTCCCGCGCAATTTGTTTGTGTGGCGTTCCAATTTATTGGGTTCATCGGGCAAAGGACATGAGTATTTCTTGAAATATTTGCTGGGTGCAACACATGGTATTCAAGGCGTGGATTTAGGCGAACAAGGTATAACCAAGCCTAAAGAAGTGAAGTGGCATAAAGAAGCGGCAGAAGGTAAATTGGATTTATTGGTGACGCTGGATTTTCGGATGTCCACCACTTGTCTGTATTCTGACATTGTGTTGCCGACTGCAACCTGGTATGAAAAAAATGATTTGAATACCTCCGATATGCACCCGTTTATTCATCCCTTATCCAAAGCGGTTGATCCCGCATGGGAATCACGTTCAGATTGGGATATTTATAAGGGCATCGCCAAAACCTTTTCTGAATTAGTAGACGGGCATTTAGGTATAGAAAAAGATTTAGTCACCGTTCCAACACTGCACGACACGCCCAGTGAATTAGCACAAGCGTTGGATGTTAAAGACTGGAAAAAAGGCGATTGTGAGCCGATTGTTGGTAAAACCATGCCTAATTTAGTGGTAGTTGAACGGGATTATCCTAACACTTATAAAAAATTTACCGCACTTGGTCCGTTGATGAAAAAAGTGGGTAATGGCGGCAAAGGCATTGCATGGAACACAGAACACGAAGTGGATTTTCTGGCGCAATTGAATGGCATGGTTACTGACGAAGGCATCAGTAAAGGAATGCCAAAAATCGACAAAGACATTGATGCCGCCGAAGTGATTTTAAGTTTAGCACCTGAAACCAACGGCGAGGTGGCAGTAAAAGCATGGGGTAGTTTAAGTAAAATTACAGGGATAGATCATCGTCATTTAGCCTTATCTAGTGAACACGAAAAAATCCGTTTCCGTGATGTACAGGCACAACCGCGTAAAATTATTTCCTCACCGACGTGGAGCGGTTTGGAATCCGAAACCGTTTCTTACAATGCGGGTTATACCAACGTACATGAGCAGATCCCTTGGCGCACTCTGACGGGACGACAACAGTTTTATCAGGATCATCCATGGATGCAGGCGTTTGGTGAAACCTTGTGTGTGTATAAACCGCCCGTTGATACCCGCACCATTGAGCCGATGCTGAATAAAAAACCCAACGGCAATAAAGAAATCGTTCTGAATTTTCTGACCCCGCATCAAAAATGGGGCATACACAGCACTTACACAGATAACCTGTTAATGCTCACGCTGTCACGCGGTGGTCCTATCGTCTGGATCAGCGAAACCGATGCCACCAAAGCAGGTATTGTTGATAACGATTGGGTGGAAACCTTCAACACCAATGGAGCGTTGACCGCCAGAGCGGTAGTGAGTCAGCGCATTCCTGAGGGCATGATGATGATGTATCACGCGCAAGAAAAAATTGTAAATACTCCTGGTTCAGAAATTACGGGGCATAGAGGCGGCATTCATAACTCGGTGACTCGCATTACTCTTAAACCCACGCACATGATTGGCGGTTATGCCCAACAAAGTTATGGTTTCAATTATTACGGCACAGTCGGTTCTAATCGGGATGAATTTGTCATCCTCAGAAAAATGGACAAGGTACTGTGGCTGGACGGTACCGATAAAACCGATGCCATGCCATCATCAAAGGAGACAGCACAATGAAAGTACGCGCACAAATCGGCATGGTGCTGAATCTGGATAAATGTATCGGTTGTCACACTTGTTCTGTTACCTGCAAAAACGTCTGGACTTCTCGCGAAGGCGTGGAATACGCGTGGTTTAACAACGTGGAAAGCAAACCGGGTGTGGGTTTTCCCCAGCAATGGGAAAATCAGGACAAATGGAAAGGCGGTTGGCAACTGCTGCCTAACGGCAAATTAGTGCCGCGTATCGGCGGCAAACTCACCGTACTGAAAAACATTTTTGCCAATCCCGATTTACCCGAAATTGACGATTATTACGAACCTTATGATTTTGATTACGCGCATTTACAAAACGCGCCAGAATCGAAAGCCGTACCGACTGCCAGACCGCGCTCACTGCTTACAGGTGAACGCATGGAGAAAATTGTCGGAGGGCCGAATTGGGAAGAAATTTTAAGCGGTGAGTTTGCAACCCGTGCGAAAGATAAAAACTTCGATAATCTGCAAAAAGCCATGTACGGTGAATTTGAAAACACCTTCATGATGTATTTGCCGCGTTTGTGTGAACATTGCTTGAATCCCACTTGCGTAGCGGCGTGTCCTTCTGGGGCGATTTATAAACGCGAAGAAGACGGTATCGTATTAATTGACCAGGATAAATGTCGCGGCTGGCGGATGTGTGTATCTGCCTGCCCGTACAAAAAAATCTATTACAACTGGAGTTCGGGAAAATCAGAAAAATGTGTATTTTGTTATCCGCGCATTGAAGCGGGCGAGCCTACCGTATGTTCTGAAACCTGCGTCGGGCGCATTCGTTATCTGGGCGTGTTGTTATACGATGCCGATAGAATTGAAAGCGCGGCAAGTGCGACTTACGAACAAGATTTGTATCAATCACAACTGGATATATTTTTAGATCCAAATGATCCAGAAGTGTTGGCGGCGGCGCGTAAAGAAGGTATTCCTGAAAATTGGCTGACCGCCGCGCAAGAATCGCCCGTATATAAAATGGCAATCGACTGGAAACTGGCATTCCCGCTACATCCTGAATATCGCACTTTGCCGATGGTGTGGTATGTGCCGCCTTTATCACCTATTCAATCAGCAGCGAATTCTGAACAGCTAGGCATGAATGGAAATATTCCCGATGTGCGCAGTTTGCGGATTCCCGTCGGTTATCTTGCCAATATGCTAACGGCAGGTGATGAAGAGCCTGTAGTTTTGGCGTTGGAACGGATGCTTGCCATGCGCTCTTATATGCGCTCTAAAACGGTGGATAATGAAATTGACCTTGAGGTATTAAAACAAGTCGGACTGACACAAGCGCAAGTGGAAGAAATGTATCGCTATCTCGCTATCGCTAATTATGAAGATCGTTTCGTCATTCCAAGCAGTCACCGTGAATACGCCAGTAGCACCTTTGATGCTTATAATGAAAAAGGCGGTTGCGGTTTTAGTTTTGGTAATGGCTGTTCAGGTTCAGATACGCCCGATTTGTTTGGCAGTAAAAAACCAACCGAGTCGCAACACGGTACGCCTATTAAATTGGATAGAAAATCATGAGCGATTCACGAACACTCAGCTTAAAAGCTCTATCGGTATTACTGTGCTATCCCAGTGTTGACATGATTCAGGCGTTACCAGAAATAGAAGCGGCATTGAGCGACGACAGTTTAGCGACCATCAAGCCATTGATTGAACGGTTTCAGCACACCGATTTATTGGCATTGCAGGAAAACTATGTCGCGTTGTTTGATAGGGGACGTGCGTTATCCCTGCATTTATTTGAACATCTGCACGGTGAATCACGCGATAGAGGACAGGCAATGGTGGACTTGATGGATATGTACCAAAGTCACGGTTTTGACATCAATGCTCATGAATTGCCCGATTATATCCCGTTATTTCTGGAGTTTTTATCGCAACAACCGCACGCAAAAGCCTGTGATTTATTGGGTAATACCAGTGCTATTTTGCAAGCTTTGGCGGAGCGATTAGAAGCGCGTGACAGTGCTTATTATGTGCTGTTCGACGCGCTGCTGGTATTAGCGGAAAAAAAACGCACCACCCAAGGGCAGATTGAAAAAGCCGTCGCTGAAACCGATGAAACCATTTTAAAAATGGATGAAATCTGGGAGGAAGAAGCAGTAACGTTTATGGGCAATAACAACACTTGCACTGCTAATACTGCTACCGAACAACCGATAAAATTTACTCCGCCCACAGCGGACGTTCGCGCAAAAACGAGTTAAGAGGTGATGTTATGTCTTATGTGAATACGCTTTTTTTCGGAATTTATCCCTATATCGCGTTGGCGGTATTTTTCATCGGCAGTCTGTTACGCTTTGACCGCGACCAATACGGCTGGCGTACTGGTTCCAGTCAAATGTTACGCGCTGCCGAATTAAAACGCGGTAGCAATTGGTTTCATGTCGGTATTTTACTGTTATTTGTCGGGCATTTTGTCGGTTTATTAACGCCCGCAGCGGTTTACCATGCGCTTGGCATATCGACTTCTGCCAAACAGATAATGGCCGTTATTGCAGGCGGTGTATTTGGCGGTATCTGTTTGCGCGGCTTGTGGATTTTAACCAAACGCCGCATGACCGACCCGCGTATTCGCGCCACCAGCACCAAAATGGACATGGCAATTTTACATTTATTATTGGCGCAATTGGGTTTGGGTTTATTGACCTTGCCGTTTTCTTTGGCGCATTCTGATGGTTCAACCATGCTGCTGTTAGCGGAATGGGCGCAACGGATTGTGACGTTTCGCGGCGGCGCGGCTGATGTGATTGCCGATGTTAATCTGGTTTATAAAGCGCATATCTTTTTAGGTCTGACAATTTTTGTGGTGTTTCCATTCAGTCGCTTGGTACACGTCTGGAGTGTGCCGTTGGGTTATGTGCTACGTTCTTACCAGATTGTCAGACAACGCTAACATCAAATAATTTTCCAATCGTGCCTGCAAGACTATCGCACTTTTTAAGTGCGATAGTCTTGCATTATCAATATGACGTAACTCGCTAAAAACGTTATTAGGACAACCATAGCTTCATGAAAAATAAACGATTTCAGGTTTTTCCAATAACGCATTAAATAATAATCTCACCTGATAATTTGTAAAAATATTTACATTGATAAAGCATATAAACTACAAATAACTTCATTATAATTCCATATCCCTATGAAAAATAAACAATTATGCTACAATAAATCAGTTATTTTAATTAAAAAAATGGTGGCTTTATGCCTAGAAATCAACGCAATATCCCATTATCAGTGATACTAATCTCACTGTCGGTTGGTAGCGGCTTAGCCTTAGCCGATACAACTAAAGATATTGAAGACGCACTCAAAATTGGCAAAGACGGAGCTGTCAAAATTGATACCCGTTATCGTTATGAAAACGTCAATCAGGATAATGTCATTAATACCGTGAATGGTCGTCCTTTAGCCGCTCAGCCGCAAACCGCTAATGCCAACACTATCCGCACGCGCGTTGGTGTACTCTCGCCCAGCTATCAGGGCGTACAAGGTTATGTCGAGTATGAAGGTACACACGTTTTACAATCCGACTACAATAACGGTCGTAATAATAAACCTAATTATTCAACAGTTGCCGACCCTGACTGGAATGAATTAAACCAGTTATGGATCAGTTATTCGGGTGTTCCAGACACTGTTATCAAAGGTGGACGGCAACGTATTAAATTTGATGATGACCGTTTTATCGGTAACGTAGGCTGGAGACAGTTGGAAACCACGTTTGATTCGGTGTTAGTCACTAACAAATCCATCAAAGATTTAACCGTCAATGTCGGTTATATCGGTCATGTCAGCAGTTTCACTGCCACCAATGAAGACATCCGCGCCCCGATTTTGAATGTAAACTACAATATGGGTGCTTACGGTAATTTAATCGGTTATGGCTACTGGCTGGGCTACACGCAACCTGATACCACAGGCAGAACAGGTCAGAATTCCAAATCCAATCAAACCTACGGTATTCGTGTTATCAATCCTGAAAAACCATCGAAAAAGTTTATGGAACACTACAGCCCGCTGTACACGGCTGAGTGGAGCATCCAACAAGACTACATCAACAGCCCTGTCGATTATACCGCCAATCGTTATAACGTCATGGGCGGTCTACGCGCTTACGATCACTACGATTTTATGGCAGGCATGGAACAGTTGAACGGTCACGGTCTGAACCAAACCTTTGTTACACCATTAGGCACTAATCACGCGTTCCAAGGCTGGGCAGATTTATTTCTAGTCACACCTAAAGACGGTATTCGTGATGTTTATGGCAGCATCGTAGGCAGATTCATGGAAAATGACAGCTTGGCAGTAACAGGTACTTACCATGCGTTCTCTGATGACACGGGTAACATCAACTACGGCAAAGAATGGGATTTTCAAGCTGAAAAGAAATTCGGCAAACATTACTCTATGTTAGCAAAATATGCTTATTTTGATAATGCTCAAGGTAAAACGGGGTTTAACTCTGGCGCGACTGATACCCAAAGAATCTGGGTGCAAGGTAACGTCAATTTCTAGTTGAACAGGCGGTCAATCCGCCGTTTTCTGAAAGCGTTCACAATAAAAAACCCGCTGGCGCAATTCACCAGCGGGTTTTTTATTGCCTGACATTTTTGATAATCAGCGTAACTCATCATGATAAATACCATCAACGGCTTTCATGGCTTTTTGAGCAGTGAACTTGAGTGATATTGATTCAAATAAGTGCGAAGTTATTGTGACCGCCCCAAAAAAGATAGTTTTTATATTCAAAAAAACATTTAAAAAGACACCTGATATAAGCCCAACAAATTGATTTTTAAAGACAAATTAATTTATTAATTTTATGGCACACATAATGCTTGAACAGAAATGAATGTTTAATACATTTTTGTTCGATTATTACTTATTGAGGTCAGTATGAAAATTGTTACGTTAAAAAAACTAGCCGTCTGCATTGCGGCATCTACCTTGATTTCATTTGGAGGCGTAACAGTTGCGACTGCCGCAAGCAAAGAAAAATTGGAAAAACCCAATCTTAAATTGGGCTTTATTAAACTGACTGACATGGCTCCGTTAGCCATTGCTTACGAAAAAGGTTTTTTTAAAGACGAAGGGCTGAATGTACAGTTAGAAGCACAAGCCAACTGGAAACTGGTATTAGACAGAGTAGTGAGCGGTGAATTGGACGGCTCACATATGTTAGCTCCTATGCCGTTCGGCGCGAGCATCGGCTTCGGCACTAAAGCCGACATTGTCACTGCCTACACGATGGGTGTAAACGGTAACGCCATTACCGTCTCTAATGATACTTGGAGCAAAATGAAAGCAGGCGGTGCAGGCGCACATCCTATTTCAGCCGAATCGCTTAAACCCGTAGCTGAAACCTACAAAAACGAAGGTAAAGCCTTTAACATGGGCATGACCTTTCCTGTCGGCAGCCACAATTTTAAACTGCGTTATTGGTTGGCGGGTGGTGGTATTAATCCTGGTTATTATGCACCGCCGAATGATGTCTCAGGACAGATTGGCTCTATTGTCATGTTATCGGTCACACCCCCGCCACAAATGCCCGCAACCATGGAAGCAGGTACTATTTTGGGTTATTGCGTGGGTGAGCCGTGGAATCAACAAGCCGTTGCTAAAGGTGTAGGCGTTCCTGTCATTACTGATGATGAGATGTGGAAAGACATTCCTGAAAAAGTGCTGGGTGTCAGTAAAGAATGGGCAGAGAAAAATCCTAAAACCCATGTTGCGGTTGTAAAAGCCTTGATTCGCGCCTCTATGTGGCTGGACGAAGACAATGGTAAAAACCGCCCTGAAGCAGTGAAAATTTTGGCACAAAGTAAATATGTCGGTGCGGATGAGACTGTTATCGCCAACAGTATGACAGGCACGTTTGAATATGAAAAAGGCGATAAACGCAAGTTACCCGATTTCAACGTATTTTTTCGTAATAACGCCACCTATCCTTATTACAGCGGTGCAGTCTGGTATCTAACGCAAATGCGTCGTTGGGGACAAATTAACGAATATAAAGAGGATGCGTGGTACACGGAAACTGCCAAAAAAGTTCTCAAACCTGATGTGTACATGGCAGCGGCTGATGCACTTGTTAGCGACAACAAAGCCACAGCGGCTGATTTTCCTGCCAAAACCGAGACTGGTTTTAAAGCACCGCAAACCTATTTTATTGATAAAGTTGCTTTTGATGGCACAAAACCCAATGACTATCTGGCTAAATTTGCCATTGGTCTGAAAGGCAAGCAAGTTGTAGAAGACGGCAGAGTGACCGGCGACTAAACATACGGCTTGGGTTGCCGATTTTGGGCAGCCCAAGCTGAAATTGCAGTATAAACTCAGGTTTTTAGTGCTACACAAAAAAGCAGCAAACTGATTATTTTTAAGCACGTCGGCATGAAAAATAACTGCTTGCATTTCCAATAAAAGAGGGCGTTTTATGCCGAAAAATCAACGAACCACACCGCTATCTGTGGCACTGCTGTCACTGTCAGTTGCCAGTGGCTCAGCTTTGGCTGATGATCTAACAAAAACTATTGAAGACGCGCTTAAAATCGGCAGAGACGGCGGTATCAAAATTGATACCCGCTATCGTTATGAATACGTCAATCAGGATAATGTCATCAACACGACGACAGGAAGACCGTTAGCGACTGCTGCGCAACCCAAAACCGCCAATGCCAATACCATACGCACACGTTTTGGTGTACTGTCGCCAACCTATTACGGTGTACAGGGGTATGTAGAATACGAAGGCACACACGCTTTACAATCCGATTACAATAACGGACGCGGTAATAAACCGTGGTATTCAGTGGTTGCTGATCCTGGTTACAATGAACTCAATCAGTTATGGCTGAGTTATTCGGGCATTCCTGATACCGTTATCAAAGGCGGGCGGCAACGCATTAAATTTGATGATGACCGTTTTATCGGTAACGTCGGCTGGAGACAACTGGAAACCACTTTTGATTCAGTATTAATTACCAATAAATCCATTAACCATCTGGTTATTAATGTCGGTTATATCGGTAACGTCAATAGCTTTACCGCCACTACTGAACACATTAATGCCCCAATACTTAACCTGAATTACAATCTTGGCGATTACGGTAGAATGATTGGTTATGGCTACTGGTTGGGCTATACCGATATGGATACCACTGCTAGAGGCGGCTCAACGGCTTCTAAATCCAGTCAAACTTACGGTTTGCGTTTTATTAATCCAGACAAACCGAAGAAATTTTTTGATCATTACAGCCTGCTGTACACGGCTGAATGGTCTATTCAAAAAGACTACCTCAACAGCCCTGTCAATTACACCGCTAATCGTTTTAACGTGATGGGTGGTTTTACCGCCTATAACTTCAGCTTTCAAGGCGCGATGGAACAGCTGAACGGTCATGGTGTCAATCAAGCCTTTCAGACTCCACTGGGTACTAATCACGCCTTCCAAGGCTGGGCTGATTTATTTCTGGTTACGCCTAAAGACGGTATTCGTGACGTGTTCGGCACAGTGACAGGAAAATTTCTGGAAAATGACAGCCTTGTCATTTCTGGGACTTTTCATGCTTTTTCTGATGACACTGGTAACATTAATTACGGCAGAGAATGGGATTTTCAAGTAGAGCAAAAATTCGGCAAACATTATTCTATCTTAGCTAAATATGCTTATTTTGATAATGCAGGCAGTCGCTTTGGTGGCAATGCCACAGATACCCAAAGAATCTGGGTACAGGGTAACATCAGCTTTTAGTTGATTGACATGAAGGAGTACAAAACTGTGTTTGTACTCCTCACACCTTAACAACTTACAACAATTCAAACTCGGCTGGATTCAAGCCTAATTCCTGCGCTATTTTCACCGCAATTTTTTTCTCATCCTTATCAAAATTACCATCTGAAGCCGCGATACTGATAATCATACGAAGCAATAACCGCGCCGCTTCATTGTTTGATTTCATCTTCGCCAAGGCTTGATAGGCTTTCGATTCACCGATGTCTTTATCAAACTCCATCTGCCCGACAAAATCCTGAAAAGCCTTAATCACATCGCTGGTAGTAAACACCGACAACGACTCATTATGCTCAATGAACTTAATCATTTTTTGCTTTTCTTCCGCGCTGATAGAGCCGTCCGCCATTGCAATCAACGCAGAACCTGCCATTGCCGCATTGAGAAAATCTTTGTTTTTGAATTTCAATACATCGTTCTTTAATTCATTCGCTTTGTTTTTTAAATCGTCAAAAAAGCCCATTATCGTTCTCCTAATTAGTATTGATAAGTATATTATTTGCTGCCAGCGACATAATTCAAGCCCCAGCCATAAGCTCTGTCCATTTCTTGATGCCCTGAAAAATAGTCTACCAGCTTAGTGATTTTTACCTGATTATTAATGTTTTCCAGTACCGCAATGGCACATAAAAACTGGTCATTGCGATAGCTGTCAAGGCGCACTTCAATATCAGGCTGGTCTTTGATTTTGATAGTAATCACCGCATCAACATGAGACCAGTTTGGTATGCCTTCGTAAATAAAAGTATAAATTAAAATGCGCCGAAACTCCTGCCAGTAACGTCCGTTAATGCGTAAGGTTTCGCCGCCGACTGATTGCCCGCTACGGTCATCCTGATCCAGTTCAATAAACGGAAAGGCATGAAAATTACCAAAATGCCCACCTAAGGCTTGGGTTGCACCAATCTCGCCCTGCTCAAATTCCCAAAGACACGCCAAATCAAGGTCTATGCCTTCTATTGGGGCTTTACGGAAAAACCCCACCGATTTAACAGGCGTGGCATTCCAATTAAGATTAACCATAATTTCACTGAGTTCCCCTGCTTGTTTATCGAGTGAAATAGACTGCCCTTTCTTTTCCAGCGTGACTTTGCTGAGATTCAGTTTTGCGGGTGTAACATCAGGTAGCGGTGACTCAGCAGTCGCTGAACTGCTGTTTTCCGCTTCACTGACATCCACACCAAAATGTTCTGCCAAGGGTTGCAAGCCACCGACAAAGCCCTGCCCGATGGCACGAAATTTCCAGTTACCCTGATGCCGATAGCATTCGGCAAGAATCAAGGCAGTTTCTTTGTTGGGCGCGGTATCCAGCGTAAAACAGGCTATTTCTATGCCTGTCAAAAAATCTTTCACCAGCACGGTAACGCTGTTGAGTTGGCTGAAATTCTGCCCTTTGCTTGCCCCATCGGCAATAGTCATGGCTAATGATATTTTCTGTACGTCGCTGCTGGTGCGCTCTAAATGTAACGTAAAACGGCTTTGTTCAGGTTCCAGTAAAATACCCTGCTCGACTTTTGCAGGCTGATTAAAAAAAATAAAATCATCATCTGTTGATACCTTGCCTGCTGCATTCAGTAAAAATGCACTGACATCCAGTTCTATACCCTGCGGGCAAGTACCGTGACTCACCAAAATATGCAGAGACGGCGTTGATAGCGGACAATTTTGTCCGGCAACCAAATCAATTCGATTATTCATATTTTCTCCTTCTATTCACTGCTATTAAATTAATGATACACGCTTACACCGACACCTCGGCACACACCAACCCTGTTTCCCCGTTCACTCCATAACACTGTTGCCGCTGCAAAATACCTGCCGCCCAATGTCGATGCGTTGCCACTTCACACATGGCGTGGTGCATTTTGAAGACCGCAGGCGCGGCACTATCAACGAGTTTAACCGCCATTTCATAATCATCCAACTCTACTGAATATGCCGCTTCAATGTTGGCTATTTGGCTGGGATGAATCGCGGTTTTGCCACACAAGCCATGCGCCAAGTCACGCTGAATTTCTTTTTGCAAGGTGTCATTGTCATTGAGGTATTCAAACACGGGCGCAGACAAGGCGAAATTATACGGATTAAACACGGTGACTAATTGGGAAATAACCTGCCCCATCGGGGTATCGTATAACGTCAGCTGTCTGGGTCTGCGGATACCCAACAGATTCATCAAATCATTACCGCCAATGCGCAACATCAAAATACGGGCAAATACGTCGTCCTGTAACAATGCCTGTCTCAGCTCGCACATTGCCCCCACATCAAACACATCGCGGGTTTCCAGTGTGGGCATGATATTAAACTGCGTGTCTTTCAGCTGATCAAAATAGGCATGAAATACGCTGGTATCAAATTTCGGCAATACAAAGCCGTCGATTTTATCAATATGCGGCAATTCCAATAACCGCGCCAACACCTCTGGATTACGCACCCGAATAAACCGAAACCGTTCTGGCACGGATCGAAAGCCTTGTAGACATAAACCCAAATGCCGCAAACTGCTGTCTACTTCTGAATGCGATACCGCATCTTCAGTACAAAAAATCATCGAGCGTAACGACGGATATTTTTCGCCATTGGCACACTCTAAAATATCGTGACGGTGTGCAGGCATATACAGCGGCGCACCTAACGCCCACGGCGTACAAGGAATCGTGTGTGTAGTCATGAATTAATTTCTTTAATAAGTGCCACGGCTTGATACGGCAAATCCGCACAGACCGTAACAGGAATGGATTTAGACTCAGCCAACCAGCGCAAATGGCGCGTAGCCTCAGCATTTAAGTCGCGTAATAACAAGCGTTGTGCTTCGCGGCGTAACAACACCCGCGTGGCTTCACCAATACCGGGTTTGATGTAATTGGCATGACTGATGCCGTATTGTGCGGCTAGATTGTGCAACAGATTTTGCGAGATTTTCTGTAACTGCACACGGTTGATAATCGGCGGTTCAAATGTGCCGCTCTGCCACACGCGCTCCACACAATCCAGCATGGTTTCAATAAAGTAAGCTGATAAATCCTGTTCGGTGAAGTGTTGATAATACACACAACCATGAAAATCATCCGCTTCCGCGCTGTGCGGGTCGTACACCGAACGACTCACCAAACCTGACACGGTTGAATTTAATACGCTGGAGGGAATCAGATAATCTTCACAAGAGGCAGCAACAGCAGCACTGCCTGATAAATCGGTTAATACATACAATTCAGCAGGGATATTCACAGTGTCACTGAGTGCGAAATCCGCCAGACTGTCTGCCAATTGGCGGGCAATCACGCCTTTTCCCGTCCAGCCATCGACAAACACCAAGGATTCAGGCGCGTGATGTTGCAGAATAAAACGCAGCGCATTGGTATCCAAGCCAATATCACGAATAATCGACACCGAATAATGCGCCGCTTCGGTATTGAAATAGCGTTTTAACACTTGTTTAAGCAACACACCGACAGGCGTTCCTGCGCGTGCCAATGAGACTAAGGTAATACCTTTTGAACGAGTGGCTATCATCTGTTGTGCCAATATCAACAGGTGCTTCGCGACACGCTCCTGATTTAACGCCATTGCCTCATGAAACAGCGCGACATAATCATCAGCAGGCAAGGACTCATGACTGAGCATTTGGGAATAATGTTTTTTACCTGACTGAATCAGGGCTTCTTTGAGGTGAACAGGCGTGTCGTCTACACGCATGGGTTTTAATAAAAACTGTACATCGTCTAACGTATAGCTGCCTGTAAACGGGCGCATTCTCATCCTCGCGGTCGATTATTGATAAGGTGTAACCGAACTATTATAGCCGTGGTGCATGACAGCCGTGCGACTTACGCACACCGTCTACGGCGTTTTGGTCTCTTTATCTGAGAGCTTCATTTCATTGTTTTTTTGTTCGATATTAAACAGACCCAACACATTCATGCCCAACAACGGCTGGCTTAAATTCGGCACAATCATGGCGTTGACATTGCTTAGAGTAAAATCGCCCAGTTTCATTTCAGTAATAGTCGTCGTACACACTTCGGCTCGACCATTAGCCGTTTCTATCAAGCCCTTATCATTACAAAATAGGGATGCCGATTTAGCAAACGCACGCGGCAATGAAACCATAGTCGCGCCCGTATCGACCACAAAAGTGAGCGAGTGACTATTCACTTCCGCATCCAAAAAATAATGCCCGCCCTGCCCTGGTTTAAGCACTAAGGGTTCAGCGGGTTTTTGTTCCTTTTTTTGAGCAGGCGTAGCAACCTGTGTCTTTAAAGTTAATGAACTGACCGCGTGCTTTTCTTCGGCACACGGTGTTTTTTGGTACAGCAATTTACCGTGTTCGTTTTTACATTTATACACGGTGTCTGCATTGCAAATACCGATGCTTAACACAGTGATAACGGCTATTAATAATGGCAGGTGATAGGTGCGCATCCTATTCTCTTGATTAGGTTGATGAGGATTACATTTTTTTACGCAATTTTAAATCGTGGTATTGCAAATAGCCGATAACATAAAAATACGGCGTGATAACAGCCGCCAATAATTCAGAGGCTATATTCAGTGTGCTGGAAGATTCGGCAGTCGGGTCGGTAATACCGCCAAAAAAAGCCATCATAAAAAACACAATAAAAATAACCAGTGTCGGCACAAAAAATACGATATTAGTACGCCACCAATCGCCCCACACCAGCCGATGACTTGCCATTAATGACTCATAACCGCCCAAGTCTTCCAGCAGAATAAAATACCCGCAAAATGCCAATGAAATCATCAGAATAATCGCTGGAATAACTAATAACAGACTGCCGATCGTGATAGCAATGGTATAAAGAATACCCGCCACGATAATGGCGGGGAATTTTTTAACTGCCAATAACAACACCCCGACAAAATCATCAGCTCGCTGGTTGACTAGGTTATCAATGCGATAAATCATCGCACTATAAAGCACACAGGAAAATAAAATAGCAATAAACGCAATGCCCAAGGTACTGGGCAGCATTTGCATCGCCGCCGCCATTTGTTCTTCCGCGTCAAGCGTTGCATCAACCGCAGGCATGGCATCGGTAATAAAACTCGAAAGCACACTGTTAAGAACAAATACAATCAAACTGTAACCAATCACTTTAGTAAAACTTTCAGCGTACAATTTAACACTGGCAGACAATATCTCTGTCACATTACTGGGTTGTTGCGGTAAAAACGACATGATAAATTCCTTGCAACTTTTGAAGAATGGTTACGCTCTTTTAACGTAAAAACTGTGTGTTAGTCTAGCGTTTTATTTTGAGGCTCCGTTATTTTCTTTACCACTTTGCACCTACTCAATTAAAAATTATTTTTAAGGCTCACAACAAATGCAGATTTTATTTTACGGCTTACTTATTTTATCGGGCATTTTAGGAATAGGTGTCGGCGGCTTGGGTGGTCTACTCGGCTACACTTTGAAAGCGTCATACACAAGCACCGACCAAGCGTGGGGCTGGGCGATTATCTTATTTAGCCTGCTTTATTTAATACACCCTGCTTTAATTTACTGGTTATATAACCACACTCATGAAACCCTCGCGCTATGGCTGAGTGTGTGTTTTATACTGGTTAGCGGCGTTCTGCTGGTATTTTTACCTACGGCAATTGAAGCAGGAGCAAGACCGTAACAACATAATCCTTTTTATTATCACAGTGCGAGAAAGACCTGCGAAGTTTTTAAAATCTCGCAGGTCTAAGTAACCTTACCCGTCATAACTAAGCTGACGGTGTACTAATCTCAGCAACACCGCTTCACGCCCTGCCATTTTTCATCCTGCCATTTTTTAAAAAAGGCTTGTTTACTCAGTGGTTCGCTCTCGTCTGCATGATGTTCTGCATGATGACGAAGATACCGCTCATAAGCATCATCACCCGATAACTGGCGAATGGCTTGCCAGACAATTTTAATGGCTTGCAGCATGATTAATCCCTGACCCATTCTTCTGCCAAGCGCGTAAAACTATGCGGTACTTCGGTCAACACGGGGACAGGTTTGCCCATTAAATAACGCACACACACGCGCACCATATCAAACACAATCAGCCACAATAAGCTGACAAAAAACAACGTAAGCACTGCATCCAGCTGAAAATTAAAAATCAATTTTGGCGCGACAGCCGCCTTGTCAGGTGGCAATAAACCTGCGGCTAATTTAGCCGACAAATCATTCGCCGCCGCCAGAAAACCAATACGCACATCGTCGCTGGTCAGTTTTTGCCATGATGCGGTGCTGGTAATAATAATCAGCCACAACAGCGGCGCACCTGTGATAAAGGCATACTTGCCTTTCGCGGATTTGACTAAAATCCCTGTTGCCACACACAAGGCAATCGCCGCCAACATTTGATTGGCAATGCCGAACAACGGCCACAAAATATTCACCCCGCCGTTGGGATCAATCACACCGATGTATAAAAAATAACCCCATGCGGATACTACCACCGCGCTGGTAACAATCACCGATGGTAACCACGAAGTCCGTCCCATTGCTTCCCATTTATTGCCTAAAATATCCTGCAACATAAAACGACCGACGCGCGTACCTGCATCCAGCGTGGTGAGAATAAAAATCGCCTCGAACATAATCGCAAAGTGATACCACAATGCCAACATACTTTCACCAAACGCACTGCCGAAAATACTCGCCATACCGACCGCTAAAGACGGCGCACCGCCTGTGCGGGCAAACAATGTCGCTTCACCCATTTGTTGCGCTAACACCTGCATTTGCTCAACAGTGACGGGATAACCCCATGAGGAAATCTTAGCGACCGCATCCACCGCTTCTTTACCGACTACGCCCGCTGAGCTGTTAATCGCAAAGAATACCCCAGGGTCTAATACCGTCGCGGCTATCATTGCCATAATCGCCACAAACGATTCCAACAACATACCGCCGTAACCAATCATGCGAATATCACGTTCATTGGTTAATAATTTCGGCGTTGTGCCTGAGGCAATCAGCGCGTGAAAGCCAGAAATCGCCCCGCAGGCAATGGTTATAAAGACAAACGGAAACAGTTTACCGCCAAAAATCGGCCCTGTACCGTCAATAAATTGCGTCACTGCGGGCATTTTCACATCGGGTTGCAACAAGATAATAGCGACCGCCAACAGCGTAATCGTGCCGAGTTTCATATAAGTCGATAAATAATCACGCGGGGCTAATAACAACCACACGGGCAAAATCGCCGCCGCAAAGCCATACGCCATTACCCACCACGCCAGTGTTAGCCCTTCGTGGTCAAATAACACCCGCAAAGTCGCGCTTTCATCAATCACTCGTCCACCTGCAACCGCAAGTAACAATAATATTACGCCCAACGCCGAGGCTTCCAGCACCTGCCCCACTCTTATATAGCGCATATACACGCCGACTATCATCGCAATAGGAATCGTCGCAGACACGGTAAACGTCGCCCACGGACTGTGTTTCATGGCATTCACTACCACCAAACCCAACACGGCAATCAGAATAATCATAATGACAAAGGTAGCAATCAACGCCGCTGTACCACCTAACGCGCCCAATTCATCCCGCGCCATTTGCCCCAAACTTTTGGCATCACGGCGCGTGGATAAAAACAGCGTCACCATGTCCTGCACGCAACCGCCCAATACCGCGCCAAACAAAATCCATAGCGTTCCAGGTAAATAACCAAACTGCGCGGCAAGCGTCGGGCCGACCAGAGGGCCAGGCCCTGCGATAGCGGCAAAATGATGCCCGAACACTATCCAGCGATTAGTCGGCACAAAATCACTGCCATTTTCCAGCCGTTCAGCCGGAGTGGCGCGGGTTTCATCGACCATTAACACCGTCGCCGCAATCCACGCCGCATAAAAACGGTAGCCGATAGCGTAAATACACAACGCGGCGGTAATAAACCACAGGGCGTTTATCGGTTCGCCACGATTGAGCGCGATACCCGATACAGCTCCTGCACCCAGTACCGCAACCATTATCCAGAGCGTGTTTTTTAGTAATGTATTCATGTGTTATTGTCTTTTTGGTGGTAGATTTACCAGTGATTATCCTGAAAATTGACGGTATTACCAACTGATGTTGCACACAAGAACATTTTTGCCTACGAAAGACAAAAAAAGAATTATTCCTATAGCGCATCCTGCACGGGGCGTGAATAATGACGCTTTTTACCGCACGCAACGGATTCCATGAGTTTACGCTATCAAATCAACATCCGAATTTTTTTCCTGTCCTTGTCCGTGCTGTTGCTGGGCGGTTCTATTGCAATCTGGCAAGCACAGACTGCTGTTAATAAAGAGGTGACTTCATCCGTTCAACTGGCAGTCAAACTAATCAGTTTCGGCTTTTCGCACAGTTCACAAAATCCCGACTGGCTGCCGCAACTGAACGCACTGGAAGAAATTCGCCATTTAACCGTGCAGATACAACAACCCTCAGGGCAAATTATCAACTTTCCTCATAACACTGCCGCCGCGCATGAACACAATCCGCCGCAATGGTTTATCAATCTGGTGCAGGGCGAACCGCTGAACACGCAACACATCTTGACGCTCAGTGATGGCAAACAACTGACATTGCTGATTCAAGCCAATCCGCTCGATGAAATTACCGAAGTGTGGCAGGAAAATATCGCCTTTTTTACTTCGTTTTGCTCACTGACTCTGCTGAGTTTTTTTGCAGTTAATCTGGTATTTAACAAAACGCTGAATTCCATCACCACCATTGTCAACGCCTTAAAAGTCATCGAATCAGGGCAGTATCAGCAAAAACTGCCGCCGTTTGCTATCAAAGAATACGCCGATATTGCCAACGCCATTAACCAACTCGCCGACAAACTCAGTAGCGTTAAACGGGAAAACCGCACTCTCACCCAGCACACGCTGGAAATTCAGGAAGATGAACGCCGACGTTTAGCGCAAGAACTGCATGACGAACTGGGGCAATCGTTGACCGCCATTAAGGTGATGGCAGTCACCGCCGCACGACCTAAAGCCGATATTAAACAAAGCACTGATGCCATTATTAGCACCTGTAATCATTTAATGACCGTGGTGCGTTCCATGATGCACCAGTTGCACCCCTTGATTTTGACCGAACTGGGCTTGACCGCCACGCTGGAAGATTTGATTAATCACTGGGCAATCAGACAACCCGATTTAACAATCAATCTGGATTGCAGTCATGAAGCCGATAAACTGGATGCTAAAATCGCCATCCAACTGTTCAGAGTGGTACAAGAGTGTTTAACCAACACCGTGCGTCATGCCAAGGCAAGCCACGTTAACATCAAGCTGGCAATTGACCGCTTCGGCTTGCAATTAACGGTATCCGACAATGGACAAGGGCGTATCAACAATGAAAAAACAGGCTTTGGTTTATTGGGAATGCAAGAGCGCGTCAACAGTTTAGGTGGTGAACTCCTGCTGCAAAGCAGCCCGCAACAAGGCATGACACTATTCGCGAGCATTCCCCATTCATGAACATACCGATAAGCATTATTTTAGTAGACGACCACGCCATAGTTCGCGCGGGTTTTCGGATGTTATTAGCCACGGAAGAAACTATCAACGTGATCGCGGAAGCGGAACGCGGCGAACAAGCCTGTCAACTTTACAGTGAATTACAGCCTGATGTGCTGGTGATGGATTTATCCATGTCGGGTATCGGCGGACTGGAAGCGATTCGGCGCATTTGTCACCGTGACAGTAACGCCAAAATACTGGTATTCAGCGTCCACGATGAAAGCGTGTATATCGACCGCGCTATCAACGCAGGGGCAAAAGGCTATATCAGCAAAAACGCTCATCCTGATATTCTGATTGAAGCGATACAAAGCATCGCCGCAGGTGACCTGTACATTGAACACGGCTTAGTAAAACACACTGAACCCTCGGCTAATGAACCGTTACCCAGCGGGGACGATTACAAAAAAATTATAGAATCATTGTCCGCCAGAGAGTTTGATGTATTTTTATTATTGGCAAAAGGCTACACCGCGCACAAAATCGCCGATGAATTGTGCTTGGGTTATAAAACCATTGCCAATTACAGCACACAAGTAAAAAGCAAACTGAAAGTCTCCACGCTAGCGGAGCTGGTACATATCGCGCTTTTATTGGGCATCATAAAAACGGAATAAACAGCAGGAGTCCAAAACAGGTTTTGGCAGTGCATTAAATCTATTATTTTTATGACTGCCAGTCCTTTAAAGCACTGGCAGTCATTCATGCTGTTGTCACTCATTAGCCACGATTTTTCTGTTCACCTTGAACCAATAACTCCATCACTAAGTAATCACACGCCCCGCACCCTGTGGTTGCCCCCGTTTCGTAGGCTATTCCTTCCAATGTATTCACCCCATCAGCAATCAATATCTCAATTTTTTCTCGCGTTGTACCCGTACAATAACAAATACATTCTGGTTGTTTGTTTAAACTATTGTTGGTCATTATTCTCACTTTTCTAAATCGGTGTATTCATACTTGGTGTCGGCAAGTAATTCACCAGTTAAACACCCTTCTACGCTGATAAAGCGATTTTTTATCACTGCACTCATGGTTTTAACTCCTCACACCGTGTTTTATATCGCACAAATTTTACCCTATATTTAACAGCCGCTGTGACAACTAACACTTAACAAGCCGCCACAATCGGACTAGAATAATCCTGCCTTGATAGACAAGGCTTCACATTAACCAAGGGGATTCCTTGCTATGAAAAAATATCAGTTCGCGGTCTTTATCGGTCGCTTTCAGCCGTACCATAATGGTCATCAGCACATTATCAGCCAAGGTTTGCAACAGGCTGAAAAAATGATTGTGCTGTGCGGCTCTGCGCATTTACCCGCATCACATCGTAATCCTTGGTCGTTCAATGAACGCAAGACAATGATTTTAAGTTCGTTTAGCAAAGAAGAAGCGGACAGAATCACGGTGTTGCCGTTAATGGATTCGCCCTATAACGATGCCATTTGGTCGCAATCAGTACAAACCATCGTCAATGGCGTGGTGCAGGCGTTAAATACCATGCCGCATAACACACCCGGCATTGCCTTAATCGGACATTCAAAAGATCACAGTTCGTTTTATTTAAAAATGTTTCCGCAATGGGAATCTATTGAAGTCGATAATCTGGATGGTTTGAACGCCACGCGGTTGCGTGATGATTACTTCAGCCACGCGGATAATTTTACCCACAGCGACCGCATTTTCACCACCTTAACGCCCACAGGCACACAACACTTTTTTGCCGAAGCATTCAGCCAAACCGCATTTGACACCATACGCGCTGAGCATGAATTTATCGAAGATTATAAAAAACAATGGCAAGCCGTGCCGTATCCGCCGGTGTTTGTCACGGTCGATGCCGTAGTGATTCAATCGGGACATATTTTATTGGTTAAACGTCGCGCCAGACCGGGTAAGGGCTTGGCTGCTTTGCCGGGTGGCTTTATCGGGCAGCATGAACGATTACAGGAGGGCTGTATTCGTGAATTGCGTGAAGAAACCAAACTGAAAATTCCAGAAGCGGTATTACGCGGCTGTATTAAACGCCAGCATACCTTTGATGATCCGCACCGTTCGGCACGCGGACGCACCATTACTCATGCGTTTTTGATTGAGTTACCTGTGGCAGAAGAGTTGCCTAAAGTGAAAGGCGGTGATGATGCGGAAAAGGCATTTTGGTTGCCGTTAGCCGATATGAAACCTGAAAAAATGTTTGAAGATCATTATTTTATTATCAGGCATTTACTGGGTGAATAAGTATCGCTTCCACGCCAGAACGCAGAAGCGATTACAGTAGCGCATTCACTGTGATGTTGCTTCCTGCATTATTTTAGTCAGCGTTGTTTCAACATCTCGTGCTACGTCTTCAAGTTGCGGCACATTGAACATCGCTAACAGAAGGCTGGGTTTTAAGGTCGCTAAAACGGTTCTGCCCTCCTCCTGATACAGGCTGATTCGACAAGGCAAGGCAGTGGAGACACTCATACTTTGCTCAAGCACTTTTTTGGCTTGTTGCGGCTGACACACTTCAAAAATCAGGCATTCATTATTGAACTCCACGCCTTTTTTGTTCATGGTTTCTTTCAGATTGTGTATCTGCATCACGCCAAAATGATTGGCTTGTACAGCGGCTTCTAACGCCGCCGCTGCTTCTGTGACCGTTTTGTCGGTAAAAAATTTGATTAGCATCGGGTTACCTTCGCATTGCTATGGTTCATTGTGAATAAGCGTCGATTATCGTTTCCGCGTTCTGACGCGGGAACGATAAAACGTGGACACTACAAAATAGCAGTTAAATCCTGCCCAGTAACAGCAGAACTATCAGAATAATAACTATCAGCCCGATACCGCCAGAAGGTCTATAACCCCAGCTGCGGCTATGTGGCCACGTTGGAAAAGCCCCGACCAGCATCAGGATAAGAATGATCAGTAAAATTGTACCAATTGACATGATTGCTCTCCGATTAGAGAAACTGAAAACCGTCATAAAAAGACGGCGTGATGTTAATCCTTGTGTTCAAGGATATTAGAGGTGGTGCGACAGTCCCAAAACCCCGAGGACAATCAAATAAACAGCCACGAAATAATTTAAAAACCGTGGCACTATCAAAATTAGAATTCCGATTATCAGAGCCAGTAAAGGTTGCATTGGAATATTCATGGCAGATCTCCTGTAAAGTGAAAAAGTTTGAAATAAAGCCGTTTATTTTGACCACGGTAAATCCGCATGGTTGTCTAATTGGCGACTGCCGTGACGAAGAGATAATGCGTGTCCATTGACTCCAAACAATAAAAATACGATAACACCCAAGATAAAAATCCAGGCTTGCGCAAGTTGCAAGCCATACGGAATGGGGTTGACACTGAGCAGTAAAGCCAGCACCACCAATGAAGGTACTAACCCGAACACAATAATCAGCGCGATAATAAATACAGGCTCTTCCGCGCCAGAAGGTTTTGTATGCGCAAATCCTGAAACGACTTTAATAATGGTTTGCCCGAACAGTACCGCTGAGCCAAAAGATAATTCAGGCGATTGAATGATCGCAAACACTGATCTACCAACACTCACGTCAACAATTGAAATCACCACCAACGGCAATATGATAAAAAGTAAATCGCCCAAGATGGCATACATTGCCGCCTTTCGATGTGGCTGTTTATCGCTGTCACCGTTAGCATTTCCGAATAAATCTTTAATCATTTGACGAAACCTCTTTCTCATATTTTCAAGTATTACGGAAGTGTCAAACTGATTGGCATTGAATCTCAGACGAATATTAATTATGGATTCGCCTTTGTTCGCTTTGCATCATTCGCCTTCATAGACGGTTCAAACTCATTTGTTTTATAACGGGACGTTAGCATCAAGACCAAGGGCAAAGCGGCATATAAGGTTCTCGCTGAACCGACAAGACTAAGTGCGACTTTTAACGGCGATGTTTCCGTAGCGTTTGGATTATCAGCGGTGCTACAGCCTTTCTGAGTCAGTTCGCCCGCTATAAAGCCGATACCGACCGCTAGCAGCAAGTTGGCAGGTTTAGCCATTTGCTGCTGTATTTTTCCAGCCAGAGCATGAGCGCGACTATCAACAGCGTTTTGATGGTTTAGTATTTGCTGCCCGGTGTTCTTGATTTCGGTATTAATCGAAGCGGGCTTAAAGTAATGAGTCATAATAATTTATCCGTATCCCTGTGCGTTGGCGGCATAGGTTTAACACTACCGAGTAGAGCTGGAAATTGGAGATAATGACTCTTGCGACGTATCACGCCACAAAGAAGCAAAGCAATCAGCAAATTGACTATAACAGCAAGCAGGATGGCGGTACTCGCCACCATGCCCTGCTCTATCATCATCAGTACAGCGGCAACCATAAGTCCCAGCCACGCACCAATCATTAACACCGCAACCATCACGCCTGCAATAATCATAGTCACCAAGCTTTCGCCTGCCCGCCGCGCTTCTAAGACGGCAAGCTGAAGGTATTCATAGATTAAGCCCTGCAGTTCATACCATAATAACTGGATATCATCCAACACATTAGAACCGATGGGGTCATTATGCGTTGCAGTTTGCTCAATCGTTGCATCATTGGCGGCGTTCGGTTTCATAATGGCGGCTATTTAACGACGGCTTAAACCTAACAAGCTGCCCACCAAAAAACCGGTGGCGGCGGCAATACCCAATGATGTCACTGGGTTGGTGCGGACATAGCTTCGGCAACTTTTCGCTGCGTACTGTTCTGCGCGTAATATTTGTTCGCTTCTTTCATCAAACGCGGCTCTGGCCTGATGACCTGCACTGGTAATAGTATCTGCGGCATCTTGTGCAAAATGGGCTACTTTATCTGCTGTGTTCATAATAAGTTTCTCTTCTGTGATTTTTATATTGAGATAACAGACCTTTGAGGTTTTAAATATCTCAAAGGTTTATGTTCCCGTTTTAAATTGCTGAATTAACGACCGCTCAGCAGGCGGCTTAATAAAAAACCGCCCGCGACCGCAATACCCAATGATGTCACTGGATTTTCGCGGACATAAGTTTGGCAATTTTTTATCAATTGTTGCTCGGCGTTCATTATTTGATCGCTTTTTTCATCAAACGCGGCTCTGGCATGATTGGACGCATCTGCAAGCGCATCCACTGTCTCATGTGCAAAGTCCGCTACTTTGTCTGTAGTCGTGTTCATGGTTGGTTCCTCTTGTACGTTAGTGTTCATAATATTTCTCTATTTAAGACGCATATCGTTTTTAACGGAAGTCACACCTGTGACACTACGCGCCACGTTAACGGCTTTGTTAATATCGGCTTTAGAATTGACAAAACCACTGAGTTGAACTACGCCTTTAAACGTTTCAACGTTAATCTCGGCAGAACTCAGGCTGGGCTCGTTCAAAATAGCTGCCTTCACTTTGCCGGTCACAACGCTGTCGTCAACGTATTCGCCAGTACCTTCCTGCTTCGAGGTGGATGCACAACCGCCTGCCGTTAGTAACGTCAGGGTTAAAAAGAAGGCGGCAAAAAATCTAGTAAAGTGTTTCATGGATAAATCTCCAAATAATAAAAAATAACTGTCGAGTGCCCGTGAATGACTTGCAAAGGTCAGCCTTGAGGCCAAGTGAAAGACAGCGAAGTTCTGTGCTTTCCACCTACTGTTGCTGTTTTACGAACGACTCGCCCATCTTGATTAGCAGTCACGATGTAACGCCCAGCCTTAAGATTGGCGAAGAGCTTAGGACCATCGGCAACCGTGTCTAAATAAACGTTGCCGCTTGTGTCTGTGATAGTGACTTTCACGTCACTGAGATATTCGCCTGTTCCCTGCACGGAGAATAACAAGCTCACGTTATAGTCCGACTGCATGGCTCGCAGGGTATTTTGTTCATCAATACCCACACCGCCACTGACAAAACTTACGTCGCCTTGGGTTTGCGGCTGGAGACCTGATTGTTCTGCAAGCGCAGGAAAGCTGGACAGGACGCAGGGAAGAACAAGTGCTAAATATAATTTTTTCATGGTAATTACTCCTTGAGGGTAAACATTAACAATCTTGAATTGCGGATTAAATTTATTGGTGCATGGTTTTAAGCGCGTTGAACAGCACAGCAACATCGTGCTGTCCTTTAAATACAGGTGGAATCTCTTTTTCAAGATTAAGCAGCTGGCAGACTGCTATCAGTGCCGATCTTATGGAGTATTCAACGGTAAACACCACATCATCGGGAATTTCACAAAACTGCCCGATAAAGGCGAAATTTTGCGCACCCGCAGGTACGACATCGGGTCTGTCGCCTTTCACTCTGGGCAGAAATTGGCTGGTGATGAACGGCATAAGGCACGGTATGCAATTGGCTGTCTTGATAATGGACTCCGCCTTATTACCCAGTTTGAGGTGCTGAAGTAATTCCATGAGAATCTCCTCACCCGTACAATAAGTCATGGGCTTGTTGACGAAATTACCGTAGCGGTCTGGAAATAAGCCATACCCCCAAAAGACGAAAGTATTGTCAGGTTGATTGATAAAATGCGGCTGATGCGCCAGCACGATACTCATAAACCAGTTGGAATCGACCAAGGTAACCAAGCCGCCCGTCCCTGCCTCATTACCTGTAAAATCTTCTATGAGCTGAAAAAAGGCAGGCTCATTGAGCGTTACGGTGAACGATTGCCACTTGCTGTGTTTAATATGATTGGCAAACACATCGGGGTGTCCGAAGCCAGGGCGACCGTTGGCAATGTCTTCCCATAAACTCCATGCGCCCCCTGTTTGTCTGGAATTTAAAATGGCAGGGGTGTTCATAGAGCCAAGACTAGATCCTTCGGTCATACAGCCCAATGTGACGAATAACAAATCTCGGTTTGCCAAGGCGATGGTGTTATGTTCACCGTCACAAGTGTAACGAACCCGTTTCACGGATCGGCAGCCGTTGCCTAAATCAAAATCAACGTTCGTGACTTTTGCATCCAGCAGGAAATGTACGCCCTGCTCTTTTAGCCACGTCATCAACGGCAGTACCATCGAATCATACTGATTGTATGGTGTACGCCAGACCCCGCCCATTTCGTTAAAATCAGGAAATAATTGAATGAAGCGCAACAAATAACGCTTGAGTTCGACCACACTGTGCCAAGGCTGAAAGGCGAACATCGTTGCCCACATCAGCCAAAAATTGTGCTGGAAAAATTCGGGAGAAAACCAGTCTTCTATGCGTTTTGCTCCAAGCGAATCCTCGGAGTGGATAAGCAGTGCGAGCAAATCCAGCCGATCTTTTTCACTCAAATCAAACGAGGAAACATCAATCTTTTCGCCATTTTTCACTAAACGACAGCGCGATTTGGTGACATATTTATCGCTGAACTCAAAAATTTCATCTTTGACGCTTTTGGTGTGGTCAGTTAATGCGGGAATACTGGCAAACAGATCGTAAGTACACGCATAGTGTTCTTCAATCATACGACCGCCCCGAATCACATAACCTTTATCCGCTGACCCTGCACCGTCCAGACTGCCACCGATGACCTTAAGCTCTTCAAAAATATGAATGTTGTCGCCAGAGAACGCGCCGTCGCGTATTAAAAAAGCAGCGGCAGCAAGAGACGCTATTCCGCCGCCGACAAAATACGCCTTTCGGTTGTTATTCTGAACCACGGTGTTTTCAATATTTGTTTTCTGTTTATGCGACATGGTGAACATCCTGTTTATTTATTATTTGAATGAGCAGAAAATACGGCGGCTCGTTTTATCGCCGATTCAGTGACTGGCTTTTTTATTTGCAAAAAGCAGGAGTCCGCCGCCGGCGACTATCGCCGCTACACTTGCCCAGACTGGAATAAACACAGTCTGAGTGTCTTTAACGGTCAGCTCCAGCGGCCCTATCTTGGCTTCCTGAGTGTCACGGGTGTAGTTGAAACTTCCATATCCCAGCCCCAAAATACCGCCGATGATTAATACGATTGCTATCAAATTGAGTGCGTTCATTTTGTCTTTCCTAAATATATTTACAAATCGGACAACACTCTTAAAAGTGCTTGCTGTTACAGGACTCGTCGCCCTTGGATAACACGCAATAGAATGATGACCACTGCGACAACTAATAAAATGTGAATAAATCCGCCCATTGTGTAGGCAGAGACTAGGCCGAATACCCAAAGGATAATCAGAATAAGAGCGATAGTTTCAAGCATGACTGCTTCTCCGTTAGAGACCGTCAAATGACGGTGGTGTGAACTGTGATAAAAAGATGGCATCTTGTTGACCGCGTAGCGGTTTTAGCTACGCGGTTTAAACATTTTGTCTTAGATACTGTCTTTAATATCTTCTTTTAAATCGCCAATGCCCGATTGAACCTTGCCGATATTTTTTTGGACATTGCCTTCCAGCTCTAACTCCTTGTCATCCAATATAACGCCAGTCGCTTCCTTGACTTTGCCTTTGGCTTCTTCGATTTTGCCTTTTACTTGATCTTTATTCATGACAGTCTCCTGATGAGTTGGCTATGACCGAATGGTAATAACCGAAGCGTGGAACATTGATTCCCAGTGCTTGACCTAGATAATACGCATAAAATTTAAGGTAGTCGGTACGGTAACGTACACAACTTGAATAAAACTGGGATTTTGATAGTGGTTTTATGTAAGAGTGACGTGGTGCATCAACCCCATAATACCCACAACAATCAAGTAGATAGCCACAAAATAATTTAAAAATCGTGGCACTAATAAAATTAATATACCGACGATAAGAGCCAGTAAAGGTTCAATAGCAAGATTCATGAGACATTCTCCTTAAGTGAAAAAACTGTGCAAATCCAGCGTAGCGACATGAGCGAATACAGTCTGTACGTTGTCGTACATAAACCCATGATGCTGACATTTAGTCACTACTTACACAGTGAAAATTCAAAAATATTTAACGACTTCGAATATTTAATGCTCTTATGTTCGGTAGCGAACATAAAGAAAGCCATTGAACTTATATAATCATAGAATTTCATAAATATTTAACTCTTAGCGCACACATAGAGAACTCACATAATGAATAGCACCCATAGCCCCAAACAAAACCATCTGCTTGCCGCATTGCCAGAAGAAGAATATGAATTTCTTTTCCCGCATTTGGAAGCAGTTAAGATGCCGCTGGGCGAAGTGATTTATGAGTCAGGTGGCGAATTGCGCTACGTTTATTTTCCCAGCACCTGTATCGTCTCGTTGCTGTATGTCATGGAAAATGGCTCGTCTGCTGAAATTGCCGTGGTCGGCAATGAAGGCATTATCGGTATTGCCTTGTTTATGGGCGGCGGCTCGATGCCGAATCGGGCAGTGGTACAAAGTGCGGGTCATGCTTATCGCTTGAAAGGCTCATTGATAAAAAAGGAGTTTGCTCAAAACGGCCCGATGATGCGTTTGTTATTACGCTATACACAGGCATTGATTACCCAAATGGCACAAACGGCGGTGTGCAATCGACATCACTCCATAGACCAGCAACTGTGTCGCTGGTTATTGCTCAGTCTTGATAGGTTGCCCTCCAATAAATTAACCATGACGCAGGAATTGATTGCCAATATGCTAGGGGTGCGCCGTGAAGGTGTCACGGAGGCGGCAGGAAAATTACAGCAGGCAGGTTTGATTCATTACAGTCGCGGACAGATTATCGTGCTGGATCGCGCTGGATTAGAAGAACGAGTTTGTGAGTGTTATCAAGTGGTTAAAACCGAAACTGACCGCTTGCTCCCCGCGCTTCCTGTGATAGCTAGACTATAAATCAATTAATTAATGTGCGCTAACACACCGATAGTAATGCGTTTGTATGTTAGCGTGGCGGTCTGGCTGATTGAACAATGTGCCAGACAATGACCGGCATCAGGATTTCTTCCGCTTGAAACTCTTGTATACACCCTTGTCGGGTTTTACAAATATCACAGGAGAGCATCCCATGTTACCTACTTTAGAAAGCCACTCGACCAATTT
Organism: Methylococcales bacterium; assembly: GCA_030654015.1. GTDB lineage: Bacteria > Pseudomonadota > Gammaproteobacteria > Methylococcales > Methylomonadaceae > UBA4132. Next base: position 50,258 of record JAURYI010000093.1, read on the forward strand.
GCTGTTAGCCGCTCTACCTCAAAAAGACCGTGACGCGCTACTGAGCGATTGCGAGCAAGTGGAACTGGTTTTTGCCGAAGAACTGTATCGTGCGGGCGACATCATCCCGCACGTTTACTTCCCCATTAAAGGATTTATTTCCTTGATAATGCCTGTTGACGATGACGCAAATCTGGAAGTCGGACTCAGCGGCAACGAAGGTATGTTAGGTATCACCTTAATACTGAACATTGATGTTGCCCCTTTCCACTCTCTGGTACAGGGCGCAGGGTCTGCATTTCGCATCAGCACCGCCTTATTTCGCCATCACTTGGCACGCAGTCCCGCACTGCAAAAGCTATTAACACGTTACCTGTATGTGACCATCATGCAACTCGCGCTCACGGGAGCGTGTACGCGCTTTCATCTGGTAGAGGCGCGCCTTGCTCGCTGGCTGTTAATGACGCAAGACCGTGCGCACTCCAGTCATTTTCATATTACCCACGTTTTTTTGGCTTATATGCTGGGTGTACGGCGCGTCGGCATCACTAAAGCCGCGACTTCGCTGCAAAAGAGAAATCTCATCAGCTATCGGCGTGGGAATATCACCATTCTGGATCGTGCGGGCTTAGAAGCCGCTTCGTGTAGCTGCTATCAAGTAAATAAAGAGACCTATCAAGAGAGTTTAGGTCGCACTGCGGAGGATGAATTATTATTGCCAGTCACGGTTGAATAGATTCAAAAAACGGTAGCCCTAGTAATTTTTATAGCTTGATATGGCGGAGTACAAACTCAGTAGTCAGTCCATTTTACCGACGGTGCGATAGAGACCTGCGAGGTTTTTAAAACCTCGCAGGTCTACCTAGACACTTATACAAGAAGCATCAGCTTTGATTTTTTTCGTGCTTTTCGTGGACTATTGCTTCTTCATGTAACATCAGATACTGAATCTGCGAGGACTTAAAGACCACGCAGATTTTATCACTGCCTGTGTTGCTAGAAGTGGTAATGCAAGCCTAAGCCCAAATATTCCACTTTGCTTTTATAAAACTGTCCGCTTGGTGTGAAGCCGTTATAGTATTCCGCCATAAGCTGTAGCTTTCTGCTTAACACTTGTAACTGTTCAAACTCAACACCTGCTCTGGCTGATACGTCGGTACTCCAGTTATTTTCTTCAAAATTCTTGATGTCAACGGCGGCAATAGGTCGCATTGAGGCAAAATCAATACGCCACGGACTACGAAACTCAATCCCCGACTGTGCCGACCACGTTTTAAGATTACTGGGTTCTTTATGAAATATCCCGCCACCGCCGCCATAAATACGCACGCCATAAGGCAGTTCATAAGACAGTTTTAAATCTGCCCCTTCATAACTGAGGTTCACACGCTGAAATTTTGTGTTTTCCATGCGCAACAGAAATTCATCACCAAGGTGTGAGCTTTGATGATAGACCCGTCCGAATGCTGAAAATTGACCCGCACGAACGCTTGAATACAGCGAGGCGATAAAGTCGGTGTTAAGTAAATCAGCCGATGGTGCACCCAGATTAAAATCACTGAACACCCCGCCTTGAATACCTGTTTCAATTTGTGCCAGCGAATTACCAATGTTAGTGCGATAGAACGGTATCGTTTCTCCAAAACTCACGGATGCTATATTTCTGCCATCAAAATTATTGCTTTGGTAATTACGATAAGCGACTGAAAAATGCGCCCAACGCGGATCAGCGATTAAGGGTTTAAATAAATGCCCTCTGGGTAATAAGCCGTTGGGTAATACCGCTGTGCCGTTTTGGGACAGATTTTGATCGTTGGGCGGGCGGGCGGCTTCCTCGTCAGAGGTCGTTGCAAACGCTGGATTACTGGCATCGGCTATTTTTACCGCATTAACACCCGGTATTTCCGATAACATCTGCACAACTTTGCCTTCATCGGCAGACGCTACGCTACCGACGGGTAGAAAAATCACGCCATTTTTTACGGTCAGGGTTCGCGTATCCAGCTTTAAATTTTGTTTTAATACCCCCGCCGCGTAACCTGCAATGTAAGTGTCATCATGAGGGGTGGCATAGGCAGAAGAAACGGACGACAGCATCACGCCTAACGTGGTTAGTACTCGATAATAATTCATTGTTTTTACTCAGGTAGGATTACAAGCATTTCGCTGTGTATTGACTTTTTTTGCCTGTGTTGTTTTTATGCCGCATTGCTTAGAAAAATACTTGATTGAAATCAAGCGCGGCACACTGAAAAATGGTGTGAATACTGGCGAAGAGCCTGAATATTGTCGGTACGTTGCCGCACCTAATTTTTAAATGAGGGCTATCGCTCCCATGCCCTGATTTAACAGCGCATACTCATGCTCAGGGCGTGGGAACGATATAAACTTTGTTGCTATTTGACTGATATATTCAGTCGGTCACGCTATTATTTAGGCGCAGCAGGTGCATCGGGTGCAGCAGGTGGCGCAACAATGACAGTCGTATCACCCGACGCGCCAGTGTTGCCTTTGCCGCCTTCAGCACCTTGTGTGCCTGTTTTTCCTTGACTGCCTTGGTTACCTTGGTTACCTTGGTTTCCCTGATTACCTTGAGCACCATCATTGCCCGTTTTGCCCGCAGCACCTGTAGCACCAGCAGGGCCTGGGACGGGGACATTGACTACTTGGGTTTTATCGTCACAGGCAGTAATGGATAGTGCAGTAAATAGTGCTGCTGTTATTATTAAACGTCTCATGATAAATCCTTTAAAAATAGAAAGTTGGGTGGCGGGTGTTTTTGAGGTGTTCGCGAACAGACCGCTATGGCTGGTAATACCTTTGAGGTACAGTCACAGCATAGGGATATGTGATATACATTTCAGTACGTTACCGCACACAGAAGAAAATAAACTTTTATCCTGTGGGGAAATTAAAGTGATGATAAAACAGAGATGTTTAAACCTGTTTAAGCATGACTGGCAGTCATTAATTGCCGTAACAGACACCCGCTATTATTTGTGCGGCATTTGTTGGGCGAATGTTGTGCTTGTAAAAATCTCATCTTGAGATACTATAGCCTCAGTCGTCAAAACAAACGTTGAGCGAGTTTTTGAATTGAACCCTAGCAGGGAGTGAGAATTGAAAATGATGAATAATTTTTTATTAAAAGGTTATCAATATGCACATCATCGCATACCCCATGCTACGCGACTTCTTCACAAAACACCCTAACAGTGAATCATCACTGAATACTTGGTACAAAATTGTAAAGAAAACCGATTTTTCCGACTTCAACGACTTAACAGCGACGTTTCCCAGTGCCGATGTCGTTAAAAATGCTCAAGATAAAAGTTTAACGGTATTTAATATTCACGGTAACAATGTGCGTTTAATTACGGCGATACACTACAACACCAAAACCGTGTATATCCGCCATATTCTGACGCACGCCGAATATGACAAAGGACCATGGAAACGTTAAGCCCCATCGTTATAGAGGACAAGGTAATGAACAGCACACTCGCTACATTAAGCACTCATTGGCAAGACATCGCGCCCTTGGTTGCTACGCCCGACAACGAACAACAATACCAAGACCGCCTTGATTTATTACACCAATTAATAGACACCGTAGGCGAAGATGAACAGCATCCATTAGCTTCGTTGTTACATTTTGTGGGCATACAGATAGCGGAATATGAAAAACAACACTATGCAATGCCTGACGCATCACCGCAAGAAGTGTTAGCGTCATTCATGCAGGAACACCAACTGAAACAAAGCGATTTACCTGACATCGGCAGCCAAGGCGTAGTTTCCGAAATTCTTAACGGCAAACGCAGCCTAAATACCCGCCAGATTCAGGCACTGGCACAACGTTTTGGCGTATCGCCCAGCGTTTTTATTTAACTTTACGGGCATTGCCCACTTTAACGAACTTGGGATAGACCTGAGTTTTTAATCATTTTGGAGGATTTTCAAATGCACAACCCCATCTTTGACAATGTCATTTTAAATACTGACTCTTATAAATCATCGCACTATTTGCAATACCCAGAAGGTGCGCAGTTTGTGTCATCTTATATTGAATCACGCGGCGGCGATTATCAGGACATCGTGTTTTTCGGTTTGCAAATGTTCATTAAAAGCTATTTGCTGACACCGATAACAGCAGCAATGATTGATGAAGCGGAACAGATTTTGATCCCGCACGGTGTACCGTTTAATCGTGTAGGCTGGGAATATATTTTAAAAACCCACAACGGTTTTTTGCCAATTCGCATTGAAGCGATACCCGAAGGTATGGTCACAGAACCCAGCCAGATTATGGCGCAAATAGTCAACACCGACACCCGCTGTTTTTGGCTGACCAGTTATTTAGAAACCATGCTGTTACGCGCCTGCTGGTACGGCACAACGGTGGCAACGCGCTCCTATAATTGCAAAAAAGTCATTGCCCAGTATTTACGCGAAACCGCCGATAATCTCAGCGGTCTGGATTTTAAACTACATGATTTTGGCGCGCGCGGCGTGTCGTCACAAGAATCAGCGGCAATTTCAGGCTTGGCGCATTTGGTGAATTTTAAAGGCACGGATACGCTGGCGGCGGTGTTGGCGGCAAAACGTTATTACAACGAAGCCAATATGCCCGCGTTTTCCATTCCAGCGGCTGAACATTCCACCATTACCTCATGGGGACGTGATTTAGAAAAAGAAGCCTATCGCAATATGCTGACCCAATTTTTAGCCAAAGATAAGCTGGTCGCGGTGGTGAGTGATTCTTACAATTTATGGAACGCGCTGGAAATGTGGGGAACGGAATTTAAAAGCACCATTGAAAATTCCCAAGGCACGTTAGTGATTCGCCCAGACAGCGGTGAACCTGTAGAAATTGTCTTAAAAACCATGCAAAAACTGGATGCCTTGTTTGGTTGTTCTTTAAATGCCAAAGGTTACAAAATCTTGCCATCATACATTCGGGTGATTCAAGGGGACGGCGTAAACATCAACAGCATCGGCGACATTTTACACACCCTGAAAGAAGCAGGTTACAGCGCGGATAATCTGGCATTTGGTATGGGAGCGGGTTTGTTGCAAAAATTAGACCGCGATACGCTGAAATTCGCCATGAAAGCCTCGGCGGTACAGATTAATGGCGAATGGCGCGATGTGTATAAAGACCCGATTACCGATCACGGCAAACAATCCAAACGCGGACGGTTGGCGTTGATTCGTAATGGCGCAGGACGGTTGGAAACTATCGCACAAGGCAGTATAGGTACGCACACCAATTTATTGCGTCCTGTATTCCATAACGGCAAATTGTTGGTTGATGATACCTTCAGCCAAATAAGAGAACGGGCGATTATTTAATTGGTACACAAGACCTGCGAGGTTTTAAAAACCTCGCTGGTCTACGCTACCCACTGACGATTTACGCCTTGCAGTATGACGGCACCCAGCTATGCTCAACAATACGCGGCGGTAATTGATTAAAATCAAACTCTTCGCCATCTTTAATCATCTGTTCAACATCAAATAATAATCCGACTTCGGGAATATCATCGAAAAACATCGTATAAAACGGTTTCACCAGCCATTTAGACACTTTAATGCCGATGCTGCCGACAAAATTTCTACGTTGCCCGACATGAGCCGCTTCATCAATGGTAATTTCATCCAACAGAGCTTTTAAACGCTCGCGTACTTCTGGCTCATCAGCAAAGACATCATCAAATAATTTATCCAGATGACAGTAAAAAGTTACGCCCATTAATTCCGTCACAAACGCAGGTGCATCCAGTATAAAACTGGGCAGTTTAGGAAACACTTCGTAGACTTTTTCTTTCCACGGCGATAACGGCACCCATTCCACTTTATCCAAACCGCAGGTTTTCAGCATCTCGTCAAACAAGCGCACATGACAGAATTCTTCCGCTAAATGCACCCGCGAGATTTTATCTTGCAGAGTACGCGCCTCTGCCATACTCGGTGCGTAGTCCCACGCCCCTTTAATGCCCACCCATTCATGACGGGCGAATTTATAAATTCCTGTCAACATTAACGTCATGCGATCCAGTGATTCAGGGTCATCCATCATCGTAACGTAATTACGATAGAAGCTCTCTGGATTGGCGAGCGGGGTACGCAAGCGCACGGGGTTGTCTTGAAAATACTGCAAACGGGCGCGTTTTTTCAATAAATCCCTGTCTTCTTCCAACAACTCGCCACCGTGCTGTTGCGTGAAAATCCAATAATCGTCAAAGTTTTCTTGGCGTTGCTGCTCGGTACTTGCCGTAAAGATGGAACGATATTTCGCGGTACTCATGAGATGACCCTAATGTCTAAGTGAAGCAGGTATTTTACCTGAGATATAACGTTGCCATTGTATGGTTTTGTATTTAATCAGCAAAAAAATATCAATGTAACGATTGTGTCAAATTGCCTTGCTATGATGGAACTGATTACTGTGTGCTTGTCTAAACAGGCAAAACAATCAACATCTGCCCCGCATCGCCATGAAAAAACCTAAACATCAAAAACACAAATTAGATCTGCGCAATTTAACCGCCGAAGATTACGACAATCTTGCCGTATTAATGGAACACGTTTACGACAACTTGGGCGGCGCGTGGAAAAAAGAACAATATATGTCACAGATAACGCGCTTTCCAGAAGGGCAGATTGTCATCGAAGACAATGGCGTGATGGTGGCAGCGGCGTTAAGTATGATTGTCAATTATACGCGGTTCGGTGATACGCACACCTACTTGCAAATCACCAGTGACGGCTATTTAACCAATCACGATTCCACAGGCGATACGCTGTACGGTGTGGATATTTTTGTCCATCCCAAATATCGTGGCTTACGCTTGGGACGCAGATTGTATGATGCGCGTAAAGAACTCTGCCGTAATCTCAATCTGCGCCGTTTTATTGCAGGTGGACGTATTCCAGGCTATGCCAAACACGCCGCACACTTAACGCCGGTGCGTTATATTGAAGAAGTAAAAAATCGGGAAATTTTTGATCCCGTATTATCGTTCCAATTATCCAACGGCTTTCATGTACGCAAAGTATTAACGGGGTATTTACCTGCCGATGCTGACTCCTTGGGTTACGCCACGCTGTTGGAATGGGTGAATCTGGATTATGTGGAAAAAGTTACGCACCTTGGCGGCGAAAAAATTGTGGTGCGTTTGGGTGTCGTGCAGTGGCAAATGCGCACCATGAACAGCGTGGAAGAGCTGTTAAAACACGCCGAATTTTTTATTGATGCGGTGTCGGGTTATCACGCCGATTTTGTGCTGTTTCCTGAATACATGAGTGCGCCGCTGATGGGTTTGTTTAATGATAAACACCCGCCCGATGCCATTCGTGCCTTGGCAGGTTTCAGCATTGATATTCGTAACGGACTGCTGGAAATGGCAATGTCCTACAACATCAACATCATTGCAGGTTCGTTGCCTGAATACAGTAATCACGAACTGTATAACGTGTCGTGGCTATTACGCCGTGACGGGACATTTGAAGCGCAATATAAAATTCATGTTACGCCCGATGAAGTGGATTGTTGGGGTGTGCAGGGCGGACACGCGCTGAAAGTGTTTGATACCGATTGCGGCAAAATTGCCATTTTAATTTGTTACGATGCTGAATTCCCTGAACTGGCGCGTTTAGCCACCATGCAAGGAGCGCAAATTTTATTTGTGCCATTCTGGACGGATACTAAAAACGCCTATCAACGAGTGCGTTACTGCTCACAAGCCCGCGCCATTGAAAATGAATGTTTTGTAGCAATCACGGGCAGTGTCGGTAATTTACCTCATGCGGAAAACATGGATATTCAATATTCACAATCCGCCATTTTCAGCCCCAGTGACTTTTCCTTTCCTCACGATGCGATTCTAGCCGAAGCCACACCCAACACGGAAATGACGCTGATTGCCGATGTCAATCTGGAATTATTAAAACAAGTGCGCACACGCGGCGCAACCCGTAATCTGGCGAATCGACGCACGGATTTGTATCGGTTGGAGTGGTTGTAACACCAAACCTAGTTCCCACGCGCTGCGGTCTACAACGCGGCGCGTTAGCACTGCATCACTGCCATTAAGTTAAGGATTTTTCCGTTCGCCCTGAGCTTGTCGAAGGGTGAATGGAAAAATCCTTAACCCCGAAGTTAAGCCGTTCATGGTTCGACAAGCTCACCACGAACGACTTAACTTAATGGCAGTGACGCGGCGCATGGGAACTAAGAAACCGCCGTGGGAGTGGCTTTAGCCACGATCATCGTGGCTAAAGC
>JAURYI010000108.1 GCA_030654015.1 Methylococcales bacterium
GGGCTGAGGCACGAAGCCCATCAATCGCGTTAGAAACGATTGGACTCCAGCTAGTCGGCTTGATCTCCGTCTTTTTATTGCGCAGTCTCTGTGTTTACGCGCAACAAATCGCAGGTTTTAACGCAGGTGCAACAGTCCGCACCGCCATAAGACGACAACTCACCGACACGTTTGCTTTAAATCCAGCGGCACTCAAACAGCAGCAAAGCGGTGCGTTAGCGGCGGTTAGTTTGGAACAAGTGGACGCACTGGCGTTGTATTTTTCGCGCTACCTGCCGCAACAGTACATCGTCGGCGTGTTGCCCTTCATCATGCTTGCCGTCGTTATGCCTGTGAATTGGCTGGTCGGTTTAATTCTCTTAGTCACCGCACCGTTGATTCCATTATTTATGGCACTCATCGGTATGGGCGCAGCTTCCACACAACGCAATCAATTTTTAGCCTTAACCCGTATGAGCGGTTATTTTTTAGACCGTTTACAAGGTTTAGCCACCTTAAAACTATTCGGGCAAGCCGAAGCTGAATTAACCGCCATTCACCGCAGTGCCGATGATTTTCGGGAAAAAACCATGAGTGTGTTACGCATTGCGTTTTTATCGTCTGCGGTATTGGAATTTTTCAGCGCGGTGGCGGTGGCGTTAGTTGCCGTTTATGTCGGTTTAAGTTTATTGGGGCAGATTCATTTTACTTTCGCGCCAGCTGTCAGTTTTAAAATTGCGTTATTCGTGCTGCTGTTAGCCCCTGAATTTTTTCTGCCCCTCAGACAATTGGCAATTTTTTATCATGACCGTGCGGCGGCATTAGGCGCGGCGGATGCTATTTTAACCATCTTGGAACAAAACGTAGGTTGGGGAGAGCTTGCGAACCCCAACGGAAATGAGCAACACTGCGTAAATGTTGGGGTTCGTGCCTCACCCCAACCTACCATTGAATTTAACAACGTCAGCAAATCCTACGACCAGCGACAAGTGTTAGCTGACATTAACCTGCACATCCACCAAGGCGAAAAAATCGCTCTAGTCGGTGCGTCAGGTGCAGGTAAAACCACGCTGTTAAATTTACTGCTCGGCTTTGAAACCGTCAGCGCAGGCAATCTATGGCTGAACGGGCAAACGCTAAACCGTGACAATGCCACGCAAACTATGGCGTACGTCGGGCAGAATGCGTATATTTTTTACGGCAGTATTGCCGATAACATTGCCCTAGCCAATGCGAACGCAACGCCCGAACAGATTCACGCCGCCGCACACGCCGCTGGTGTCACCCAATTCAGCGACCAACTGCCCCAAGGCTTACAAACGCTGGTCGGTGAACGTGGTTATGGGTTATCAGGTGGGCAGGTGCAACGTATTGCCGTCGCGCGGGCTTTTCTAAAAAATGCCGAGATTATTGTTTTAGACGAACCAACTGCCAATCTGGATAAAGTCACTAAAACGCAGTTACTGGCGATGATTGCGCAGTTGTTTAACGACAAAACCGTCATTATTTCCAGTCATGATGATGAAGTCATTTCAGGCATGGACAGAAAAATCAGGTTGCAACACGGACGCTTACTATCATGAATGATTTAACGTTTTTCTTACGCTTATTCAAACCGCATCGTTTATGGTTAGCGGGCGGTATCGTGTTGGCATTACTCACCGCGTTTGCCGCTGTCGCCTTGCTCACGCTATCAGGCTGGTTCATCAGCGCGTCTGCGGTTGCAGGTTTAGGCGGTGATGTGTTGCTGTTTAATTTTATGCTGCCCGCCGCACAAATCCGCGCCTTAGCCATTAGTCGCACATTGGGGCGTTATGGCGAACGCTTAGTGACGCACGAAGCTACCTTTCGCGTCCTCACCGAAATCCGTGTATGGTTTTTTGCCCAACTGATTCCACTAGCCTTAGGGCGTTTATCCGAGTCGCGTAGTGGCGATTTATTAACCCGCATGACCGCTGATATTGGTGCCTTGGACGCGCTGTATTTGCGTTTACTTGCACCTATGGTGGTTGCCGCGTTAGGCGTTAGTGCGGTCACGGTATTTTTGTATCATTATGATCCGTTTATTGGTGTCAGCACAGGCGTGTTATTGATTATCGCGGCGGTTGCAATTCCTTGGTTATTCAATAAATTAGGCACAGACGGCGCGGAAAACGTAGTCACCTTAGCGGCAAGTTTGCGTTTGCGACAATTGGAAATGCTACAAGGCATGACCGACTTACTGGCAAATCAAGCCTATACACGGTTTAGTGAAGCATTTGCACACAACTCAGAACGACTGATAAACACCGAAGCCGATAATAATCGCTTAACCGCCCTGTCCTCCGCGCTCACACTATTACTATCACAACTGGCGTTATTGCTCGCGCTCATTCTGGTCGCGCTGGGTTATCAAGACGGCGCGTTGTCAGGTGCGGATATTGCCATCGTGGTATTTTGTGTGCTTGCCGCGTTTGAACTGGTGCAACCGTTGCCGCAAGCCATACAAATGCTGGGTAAAACCCAAGCCGCCGCACAGCGGGTGCGTCATCTGGCAACGTTGACACCGACGATTGCTATTACTGATTCGCCGCTCACTTTGCCTAATAACTATGATTTGCACTTTCATGAGGTGAGCTTTGGGTATTCGGAACAGTTGGTATTAAAAAACCTCAACCTCAACCTGCCGCACGGTGCAAAAATCGCCATTATCGGCGCGAGTGGTTCAGGAAAAACCACGCTATTGCAGTTATTAACCCGTCATTACGACCCGCAACACGGTAAAATTTTGCTGGGTAATGTGGCGATTAATCAGCTCAATCACGATGAGTTGCTCAGTTATTTCGGCGTGTTATCACAACGCAGTCAATTATTTGCCGCCACCATTAAAGACAATCTGTTAATCGCTAAACGCGACGCGACGCAAAACGAACTTAACGCAGCCGTAAAATTTGCAGGACTCACGCAGTTTATCGGACGTTTGCCCGATGGTATCAATACTTGGGTCGGTGAAAGTGGCGCGACAATTTCAGGCGGTGAAGCGCGGCGTATTGCCTTGGCACGGCTGCACCTAAAAAATCCGCCTATTTTATTATTAGATGAACCCACCGAAGGTTTAGACGCAGATACCGAACGCGACGTATTAACGGCGTTAGCGAATTTTGCCGAACATAAAACGCTGGTAATGGTGACGCATCGCCCTGTAGGTCTGGAATTAGTGGATAGCGTTTATCGTATGGAACAAGGCGTTTTACGACTTGTTAATCAACAATAGGCTAATGACTGGCAGTCATGATTACCTAGTAGTCAGTCCATTTTTATTATGACGTGTGATAAAGACCTGCGAGGTTTTAAAAACCTCGCAGGTCTAGCAACTTTACCCGTCATAACTAAACTGACGGTGTACTAGCCAAAAAAATCAGTTTTGTTCAGCAAAATAGGCTACGCTATCAGGTTTCGTGCTAAGCACTGATACGCACACACCAAACAACCTGTCACACTGGAATTTAACATGATTGCTGAACTTGGACATTTTTCGCTCATACTCACTTTGTGCATGGCACTGGTGTTGGGCTTCGTGCCTATTACGGGCGCGTTTCGCGGACTGGCGGGGTGGATTGCCGTTGCCCGACCTGCCGCTTATGCGCAACTGCTCTTTATGGCATTGTCTTATGGCTGTTTAACTTATAGCTGTTTGACCCATGATTTTTCCGTCAAATACATTGCTACTAATTCCAACACTGCCTTGCCTACCATCTACCTGATTTCAGGAGTATGGGGCGCGCATGAAGGCTCATTATTATTGTGGGGCTTGGTGTTGACCGTCTGGACGGCATTAGTCGCACGCTTTAGTAAAAACATTCCAGAAGCCACCGTGGCGCGGGTGTTAGGCGTGATGGGTTTGGTGTCTATCGGCTTTTTGTTATTTTTATTGTTTACTTCCAATCCGTTTGAACGCTTATTTCCTGCACCGTTAGAAGGACGGGATTTGAATCCATTATTACAAGACGTGGGTTTAGCAATACATCCGCCGATGTTATACATGGGTTATGTGGGTTTTTCAGTGGCGTTTGCCTTTGCCATTGCCGCGTTATTGGAAGGGCGTTTGGATGCAGCGTGGGCGAGATGGTCACGTCCGTGGACAAATATGGCATGGATGTTTTTAACGCTGGGTATCGCGTTGGGCAGTTGGTGGGCGTATTACGAACTCGGCTGGGGCGGCTGGTGGTTTTGGGATCCTGTCGAAAATGCCTCGTTTATGCCGTGGTTGGTGGGGACGGCGTTATTGCATTCATTAGCGGCAACGGAAAAACGCGGCGTGTTTAAAACATGGACGGTATTACTGGCGATTTTTGCGTTTTCTTTGAGTTTATTAGGCACGTTTTTAGTGCGTTCGGGCGTATTAACCTCGGTTCATGCTTTTGCCAGTGACCCGACACGCGGCTTGTTTATTTTAATATTTTTGGCGGTGGTGGTCGGCGGTTCGTTGTTGCTGTATGCGATACGCGCCCCTTATGTGAAAAGCAGTGCGACGTTTGAGCTGGTCTCGAAAGAATCCGTGATTTTGTTGAATAACGTGCTGTTGGTAGTCACAGCGGCAAGTATTTTATTAGGCACACTGTATCCGCTGGTGATTGATGCGTTAGGCTTGGGAAAAATTTCTGTAGGCCCTCCGTATTTTAATGCGGTATTTATTCCCCTGATGGCTCCGTTAGCCATCGCCGTTGGTATCGGTATGTTATTACGCTGGAAAAAAGACAGTATTCAAGCGTTGGCTGTGCGGGTGCGTTGGTTGGCGGGTGTGTGCATAACGGGCGGTTTGTTAGTGCCGTTATTGATGCCGTTTTATTCGTGGGCGGCGGTGTTGGGTATCACGCTGGCATTATGGACAACCGCTATCACAGCATTGTCATTAGTAGACCGCGTAGGTACTCAAGGTTTTTCATTGCAACGTTTAGCGTCTATTCCCTCTGGTTTTTATGGCATGACTATCGCACATTTAGGTATCGCGGTATTTGTTATCGGCATTACGCTTACCTCTGTATATAGCGTGGAAAAAGATATACGCCTCGCACCTGAGGAAAGTGTGGAACTGTCTGGTTATGTGTTTCAATTTCACAATGTCAAGGAGACCGAAGGCGTGAATTATGTCGCTCAACAGGCATTTGTCACGGTGTCGCATAACGGCGAACAAGTGGCGCAACTTGAACCGCAAAAACGGGTGTATAAAGTACAAACCATGCCCATGACCGAAGCGGCGATTGATGCAGGTTTGTTTCGGGATTTATTCGTCGCTATCGGCGAGCCGTTAGGTAAAAACGGCGCGTGGAGTTTACGAATTTATTATAAATCGTTTATCCGCTGGATATGGCTGGGGGCGATTTTTATGGCAGTGGGCGGCTTGTGCGCGGCTTGTGACCGACGCTATCGACTGGCAGTTAAGACGCAATAAATAGGTAAACACGCTATTCGCCAATGATGGCGAATAGCGATTGTCAGCAAGCGAAACGCGGAATACCTGTGATTTTATCAGTATTCATGTTGATATATTTCAAACCGACCAGCGTTTTACCCTCGCTGTCAATATCCATCCACACCACTTGTGCCTCACCTTTTAAATTCAAACTTTTAAATTCAAACGCTGTACTTATGCCTTGCGCGATAATAATTGTTTCTGCCAGTCGAATCATCAAACCTTCAACTGATACATTGATAGCCTGAAAATCATACTGTTTATTATTCAGTAAGATTTTCCCTGCAACCGCCATATTTTTTCGATACACTTTTCTTTTGTAATACAAATTATCAACGTTGTAGCTAATCTCTTTAAATTTTAGAGCCAGTGAATCATCACGCCGACTGCCACTTACCCTGACTACTTCGGCAGTTCCTGCTAAACGCAATTTGGGTAAATAAAAATCAATTATTTTCGACGCGGACGCATCATCAATAAGACTTTCAGGGTTTTCAGGACTGTTTAACTGCACGAGCGCACCCGTCAAGGAAATATTGATAACAGATACCTCCTGTTCTTCGTCATTAATATAAACTAAACCGTTTGTTATCAGGCTCTTACGATACGCGCGTTGTGACTCTGACTTCATAACTACCCCTATCCATTGATAATGTCTTTACAATACTATTAGAAATTAAGATTTAAATTCGTCATCCATACTTTATTATTTTGATCGCCTGCGGGGTTTCTTCTCCAGACGTGTTGGTATAAAAAGCCTGTTTCAATCTGAAACTCAGGCGCGAAACGGTAACCAAAACCCAGATAGGCGCGGTTTTGCTGTGCGCCTGCCTGTAATTGTGCGTTATGAGCATTGTCATTGAGGTTGAAAAAAATCTCATCGGAGGCGATTACCGACCACGCAGTGTGATTAGGAATTAATTGTTCCACACGGATTCGGGTACGCCAACGAATACTAGGATCAGAATTGCGCGGTAAAAAACGTTCTTCCAAGCGGTTGCGTACTTCCCAGATAAAGTGTTTTTCATTCGCGGTATCCCGCCAGCTGAATCCCTGAAACGCCCGATTTTCAATCAGGTAGTGATTAGAACTGGGACTGGTGGAATCAGCTGACATGAAATAACCGACCCATAAGGTCGCTTTTTCATTCATCGCCCAGCCTAACACAGGTCTTATCATTATGCTGGTTAAATGGGAATTATCATTGCCGATACGTTGCTGAAATTCTAAAAAACCGCGTAGGTGTTCTGTGAGGTTGACATTGATATTGACGGGTATCCACGTCTGAAAATCAGCGGTAGGGGTGGTAGCGTGTACATTACTGCTTGCCATTAACCCGCCTATTACAATAGAACCAAGCTGAGTTAGTGGATATTTTAATAGCATTATGTTTTGCTCCAAGCAATATAAATAACAACAGGAAGACTGTTATTTTCGGTGAAAAAGTTATTTTAATAGATTAAGTTTAACACCTAGTCAACACCGCGTAAGTAACTAAATGACAGGGATTAACGGCGCAGAAAATGGCTGATAAAAATGTTTATTTAATCGTTATAATTAGCACCCTCTTTTCACTCTGTATTCAAAAATATTCATCATGATTAAATGGAAATTGATGCTGACGACCTTGCCTTTTGTGCTGGTCATTTTGCTGTTGACTTATACCCGCGTACAAACTTTAAATATTCCAAGTTTACTGGAGTTTTCTGATACCGCGCCTATCATCACTGCCACCGCGTTAGTTATCGGTTTTATGATGGCAGGAATTATGGCAGATTATAAAGAAGGCGAAAGACTACCCGCTGAACTTGCCTGTGCCTTACAAGCCATTGACGACTGCATTCAGGCGGACAGTTTTAATTTAAAAAAAACTGATTTTGTCGCCCTCAAACACATAAATGCCACCCTGCATACCGCCGTTATCAATTGGCTGTTCAACAAAGAAAATGCTGAAAACAGCTATGCCGCCTTGCAAGCTATCATGGCGTTTTCGGGTTCATCGCCCACGTTTAAAAATAATGTCCTGAAAAATGTGGACGCACTCAGACGCAGCATCACCCGCGTCGATGTCATTCGCCGCACGGATTTTATTACTACAGGTTACGCGCTGTTAGAAGTGTTTGTCACCATCACACTGAGCTTATTGATATTCGCCAATTTTAAAAATCCCATCGCGCAATATCTGGTAGTCGGCTCTATTTCCCTGATTTACATCTACATGATTCGCCTGATACGCGACCTAGATAATCCCTTTGATTATGAACAGGACGGCAGTTGTGCAGGTGCTGCGGAAGTGGATTATTTTCCACTCACCGAAGCACAACAACGATTAAAACATTTTATTTAGCGGTTAATGGCGCACCGTTAAACGCAATACCCGCCCAGCCATCACGCATAAAATTTCTGATATTCTGATGGTCTGACCCATCAGGATGCGACAATACATCCACACGGTAATAGTCACCGAACAGGTTTAAAGTTTGCTGTTCGGTGAGCTGATGTATCTGCGCAAAGGCAAAAATTTTACACGAGCCTTCATTCGTCCCAGCGGCACTAATCAACGCCTGTTCAGCTAAACCATTGCTGAATTCCGTCGGTTGATAATCATAATGTTCAGTAATCACAGCGATAGTGTCATTAAAACTGATAGGTGTGTTGTTGCGGATTGATTCTAGGAATATAGTAAGTGACATCATTGCAAAAATAGTAAATGAGAAAATAAACTCGCCGCCGTATAAAGCGACCAAGCGTGAACGAACGCATAAAGATAGCAGAAACGCCCCATCTTTCCCATGCAGACGCGCATTCATACCCACATATTACAAAGAGGTTCAGCACATGAAAATTCTCATCACAGGTGGTACAGGTTTAATCGGACGCAAACTGTGTGCGGCTTTACTAACAAAAGGCTACGAACTAACGGTATTAAGCCGCTCACCTGACACCGTCACCACCAAATGCGGTGCGTCGGTGCAAGCAATGGCAACACTCGATGAATGGACACCTGACATCGTATTTGATGCCGTGATTAATTTAGCGGGCGAACCTATTGTAGATGCACGCTGGACAGACGAACGCAAACAACGTCTATGGCAAAGCCGCGTGAGTCTGACAGAAAAACTGGTGCAACATATCAGCAATGCCAACCACAAACCCAGCGTGTTATTAAGCGGCTCAGCAACAGGGTTTTATGGTGATGGTGGCGATAACGTCCTCGATGAATCGCTGCCTGCTGGCACTGATTTTGGCGCACAACTGTGTAGCGCGTGGGAAAACGCCGCGCAACACGCCGCCGAGGTTGGTGTGAGAGTCTGCTTATTACGCACAGGCTTGGTGCTGGATGCAACGGGTGGCTTATTGGGCAGAATGCTACCCGCGTTTAAACTGGGCTTAGCCGCCCAACTCGGTAACGGACAACAATGGATGAGCTGGATACATATTGATGATTACATTGCCATCGTTTTATTACTACTGGAAAACGCCCAAGCCGTCGGCGTGTATAACATGACCGCACCCGAACCCGTCACCAACCAGCAATTCACCAACACCCTAGCTCACGCTTTACACCGCCCTGCCCTGTTCGTCGCTCCTGCGTTTTTGTTAAAACTTATGCTGGGTGAAAGAGCAGAATTATTACTCGGCGGACAACGGGCATTACCGACCAACGTACAGGCATTAGGTTATGATTTTCAGTATGCAACGCTGGAACAAGCCTTAACAGCCGCACTGAATCATTAACAGGACTCGCTTATATGACCGTCTCAGCCCAACCAGACAGCACCAGCTCCACGCCCAAAGTCACCTGCTTTCATGACGGCGAATGTCCCATTTGCAATATTGAAATCAATGCCATGAAAAAACTCGATACAGCAGGCAATATTCATTGGGTCGATATTTCTCAGGACAAAGCCGCGCTGGCAAAAGCAGGTTTAACCTATAAACAGACCATGGATAGAATGCACGTCATCGACGAAAATCAGCAACTGCAATCAGGCGTACTGGGTTTTTTACAGGTGTGGAAACAACTTCCCTATTATCGACGTATCGCCCCCATTATCGAGAACGTACCCTTATTATTGCAATTGATGGAATGTTGCTACCGTATTTTTGCCCGCTATCGTTTGCCGCTGACGGGCAAACAACAGATTAAAGAATAACCCTCATGAATCAAATAAATCCCAATAAACTATTGCTATCCAAATGGACAGCCGTTAAACCCCAACAAAAAGAACGTCATTTTATAGTTACCAAATTAATCCGTGCAGAAAATGAAGACATTATCGCTTGTCAGTTGGAAGCCGTTATTAACAATAATAGCTACGAAATTGCTTGGCAGACCCTCAAAGATTCATCTTGCTGGTTGATGGGATGGCAATGAAATGACAAACCGCTGAATTTTATTGCTTGGCTCATGATGCCGTGTCTCATCACAACGTTATTAACGCCAAGCCCCATGATTAGGTTATTGTTCATAAGAAAATATAAAGTGGGCAGGATTTTTGCCCACCTTTTAAAATACTTTCTTAATTCAACCAACCTAATTTATTACTCTCGATAACATTGCGCACTTCATTGTGAGTCACATGGTGTTCTGGATTTTTTTTATTGATAATGCTGACCATATTTTCTATTATTTCATCCGAAAAAAGAACATCATAATGTATTGTCTCTAAAGCCGTTATTTTCGACTTTATTACCTCAAAACTTTTTTCTTTTGCAATGCCATTTCGAGAAATTGAAAATAATTTCTCAGGAACATTATCATCAAAATCTAATAAATTAATTGAAAAAACAAGGCGAGATGTATATTTCTTATATTTTTTAGGTTGCACATAATACAGTTGCCAATCAACACCATTAGTTAATAAGGTAAAGTCAATTTTTAGATGGTAGGCATAAGCTACGGCTTGAGAAATATGTTTTTCCCCTAAAATTTGGTTTATTTTTTTAGCCTCTACCACCATTACCGCTTTGTCTTTCAAAGTAATTAAATAATCGACTATTAATTTTTGCTTAGGAATTTTTTGCTCTGCTTCAATATTGTAAGATTGATAACCTAATATATATTGTAAAATACCATCAATAATTTCTGTGCGTGTTTCTGCCTCATTAAGATTTTTACTCCTAGCTACCTTGGCTTTTTCTCTAAACTTTTCAATATGAGGTTGAATTTCTTCAATATATTTAATTATTATTGGATTTTTAGGCAACGATGACTGAATTTCAGCTTGAAGTGTTTCACTCTCAGATTCTATATCGACACCATAATTTCTGGCTAAAACCTCCAATCCATCGACATAGCCTTGCCCTATAGCTTTAAACTTCCATTCCCCATTATAACGATATAATTCACATAAAATAAGCGCGGTTTCAATGTCAGCACTTTGTAAAACATAAGAAACTAATTCTGTTTCATTAGAACTTAATATTTCAATGATGACTTCTTCTAACAAACCAAAATTTTGCTCACGCTCCTTTGCTTCATGCAATGTTAAAGCAATTGGAATTTTATTAATATCAATTGGAATATAGTTCAATACCACTTTAAAAATTTGACTATTGGATTCTTGAGAGCTGATTAATTCGATAGCATTATCGGATGACTTAGGTTGATTATAAAAAATAAAATCTTCATCACCTCTAATTTTATCATTGTGAGTCAGCATAAAAGCACTGGCATCAATATCAAACTCTATTTCGTCATTTGGTTTTTTAAGCCATTTAACAACGATTGTTATTTCATTGCAGTTAGGAGCAATTTTTGTTAATGATACATTCGCACCTTTTTGTAAAACTTGAGCCATATACACCTCATTATTATTTAACCAGCTTACAGAATTTATGTAATTATAGTTTACCCTATTAGAAATAATTTAAAATGGCATATTCAGCAATAACTTCTCAACATCCGCACTCGTCCATCCTGCCGCTGAGCCTTTGAAAATATATACGCGCCGTGTTTTGGCAAAGTTCATGCTTAAGGGTTCGTCGGTGGCGATGCCGTAGCTTTGTTGACAGAGCGGGATGGAAAAATCGGTGCCGTTTTTTAGCAGGTTTTTGACTTTGTGATTATCTGCACCCATGCGGAAAATCATCGGGATGGCTTCATCGATAGGGAGATCTTTTATCCACGGGTCGCTTAGACAAAATGAGGCTAAAGCGGTAATGGACAGCGGCATAGCGGCGGGGATTTTGGCGCGTAATTCGGTCAGTAGTTCACCGTAAAAACCGCGTTGTGAAACTTTGGCATCGAAGTCGATTTGCAGGGCGGAGACGTTTTTCAGGGTTAGCGTGTTTAACACCAGACGCACAATTTCATCTTGTTGGGTTTTGGATAACGCAGGCAGTTGGTCGGTTTCGATGCGCGTTACCGCGATGAGTTTGGTTTCTGGGCTGACTTTTAACGGTTGTTGGCGGAGATTGGTTTTAATGGTTTCGCCTGTTAAGGTCAGGGTTTGCGCTAAAAAGGCGACGGCAACTTGCTGGGGATTTAAAAAACGCAGGTCTTCTGGGCGTTCCCATGCCCATAAAATGGTAGGCGGAAAATCGTTGAACTTTGATTCGGTGGCGGCGGTGGGTTGGCAGGACAGCAAGCATAATGCGAGTGGTAGAATTGGGTTTATTCGTTTCCACGCGCTGAGTTGGAATGCTGTTTTCACTGCACCTACGGTGTGCTTTAAAAGCGGGGCGCGGCGCGCCTTTACTGCATTCCCACGCGGCGCGTGGGAACGAGAACATTCGTTCACAATCTCGTCCTCTGGCTTAATCGGTATCAATTTCATAATTCAGTTTAATCCGTTGTGATTCGCCCGTTTGGGTTTCAACATTTAGATGATCGCTTAGTTTGTGTTTCAGCACTAATGAAACTTGTTTGCTGAATAGCCCGACTTTGGCACCGACATAAAAATCGGGAGTCAGGTATTCGCCAACCGCCAGCAACGTGCTTTGCAGGGTTTTGCCTTCCTGCACTTCAAATTCATCAATGCCCAGTTTTTCGGTTAGCCAAGACGCTTGCCCTGCGCCGTAAGACAGAGCCGCGCCCGCTATCATATTGCCTTCTGCTTTGCTGGCTTGGTTGAGCGGTTTACCTGCTATCAAATAAGCCAGTGCTTCGGTTTCTGGTAGCGCGGTCGGTTCGGTATAAATGCGGGTTTTCAGCCTGTCGGGTGTGCCTGTGACATTCAGCACGGCGGTGATTTTTTTATCATTAGATAAGCGTATGGCTTCAACATTGAGATTGGGATTTTCAGGTGAACCATTAAACACAAATTGACCTTTACGCACGGTTAAATCCTGCCCATAGCTTTTGTATCGACCGTTTTTCAGGTTGACATCGCCGTACATGGCAGTTTTATCGCCTGTTTTGGTCAGCTGTAACATCCCTTGTAAATCCGTTTTAAACCCCATGCCTGAAAAATTGACTTTTTTACCCAGTTCGATGTTTATATTGGCATCAATATTGGTGGCAGTCGGTTTAATGGCTTCTTGCAGGTCGGTTTCACCTAAAATGACTTCATCTTCACTGACCGCAATAGCACTTTCAGGAATTTCTTTTAATTGAATAATGGCTTTGGGTATGGCGAGTTTGCCTGTGACTTTGCCTTGGTTTTTGGCAAATACGACTTTTAATTGCGGCGAGACCGCGACTTCTGCTTCGGCAAGTTTGGCAACTTCAAAATTATCGCCAGTTATCATCATGTCCAACGCTTGGGTTTCCAGACTGAAAACGCCGTCGAGTTTAATTTGCCCTTCGCCTGATTTTGCCGCGCCTTTCAGTTGTATGCGGTCAGCGGCGGCTAATGCCTGAAAAGTAACCGATCGTAGTTTCAGTCCTGCTTCATTTACATCCACCGCGCCACCGCTAAAATCCACTGAGCCGTTGGCGGTGGGTTTCTCGCTTGTACCTGCCAGATTGACGTTGGCTTTAAGCTGTCCTTTTAGGTTGGCTACTTGCGGAAGCAGCGGATTTAACGCGGCAAACTCCACCATTGAGGCAGTGATTTTTCCTGACAGGGTTTTACTGTCATCGGTGGCGAGTTCAATTTGGGCGCGTAAAAAATCCTGTTTAATCAGCGCGAGTTTTAGTTCCGCAAACAGGCGATTAGCCGTTAGTTTGCCTGTGAGCGAAGACGCGCCTAACGGCAGTTTGCTATGTGCCAGATTGATGGTAGACGGCGGTACGTCTATTTGATAATTACCTGTCAACGTGTCGGCTTGTTGTAAATCGGCATTGAGATTAACGCGCGTGCTGAACTGCACTTGGTCAGGGGTGTTGGGTTTTATTGATAAGCTGGGCGATAGCGAACCTTGTAGGGTGGTCTGTATGCTGTTACTGCCTGAAGCTAGGGCGTGCAGGTTGATGTCATTGATGGTCAGTCCAGATTCAGCGATGACTACCTTGCCATTATTCAGGTCGATATTGCCATTAATCATGGGTTTGGTAATTGAACCTGCCAGTTTTATATCGGCTTTCAGTTGCCCTTTTAGGTCGGATAATTGCGGGGCAAAGGGTTTTAGCGCGGCGAATTCCACCACAGAACCAACTATTTGACCTGATAAGGTTTGGCTTTTGCCTGTATCCAGCTGAATGTTGCCACGCACGGCATCTTGATTGATTAACGCCAGATTTATATCCGCGAAAACCTGTGTACCGTTGAGTTTACCCGATACAGAAGACGCACCTAGAGACAGGTCTTTGTTTTGTACCGACACACCGATGGGTGTGGTATTGACTTGATACTGCCCACTCAATACGCCGTTTTTTTGCTGTACGTTGGCATCGGCATTTAACGCCGTCAGCAGTTTTATATCAGGGGGTAATTGGGCTTGAATCAATGAGCTGGGTAAATCAGCTATGTTCACTTGCCCCGTAAAATCACCATTGGCAAAATATCCGCCCTGTACACACACAGACGCATGATGTTGCACTAAACAGCCTTGGTCGGTGGCTACCTCTATGCCTGTATCCTGTTTAATGGTGCGGATGTTCATGGCATTTTTTAACTGCCAGACACCTGCGTCTTTGGAATCTATGTTGAGTGCCGCTAACGCACCCTGCCAGTTATCGGCTTTTATGCCGCCCGTAATCAGTGTGGATACGTCGCCGTATTGTGGTGAACTGACTTCGGCTTTAACGCTGTGTTGTGCAGCTGAGCCTTGTCCTTCAATCAGTAGTTTGGCGAGGTGCGTCGCGCCAGTTTTAATATGCTTGGCGATAATGGCTAACTGTGAGTTTTTTTGTGCCGAGGGGTCATAGTCGATGTCGATATTCAGTTGTTCCACGCTGTGTTCTGCAAAGCGTACATTCTGCCCGTTGGCTTGCAATTTGACCGCTGGATTTTGCCACGCACCTTGTACACTGCCCTGCGCTTTGAAGCGTCCGCCTAATGTCGGCCATAAGGCATTGAGTTGTGGCGTATCAACAACGAGTGTTAGCATGGCTTGTTGTTCGCCCAGTGTGCCGTTGACTTCAATACTATTTTTGCCCGAGTTGATAGCGAGTGCGTCTACGGTGAGCTGATCGCCGACTAACAGCAACTTCCCATCGGCACTGACAGGATAACCGCGCAACTGCCCTGCCAGTTTATTGATAGCGACATCGAGTTGTAACTTGTCGGTCATCTCACCTTTAAAATGACTGTCAAACGATAAGTTACCCGCCATGTCGGGCATGATAATAGCAGGATTAAAATTCTGCCCTGTCGCAGTAATGTCAAACGCGATTTTATCTTTCCACCCGACTTGTCCAGCCAGTTGAAACAGACCTGTAGTAGATTTCAGCTCCAGTTTTTCCACAGTCAGCGCATCTAAACTACCTTTGCTGTTCACTACTAAACTGGCTTCTGGTAAGTATGCTTGGCTTAGCGCGGTATTTATATTAAGCCGATAATCCGTTAATAAACCGATGAGTTCAATACGACCTTTATCACTTTGTATTTGTGGCTTGTCGCCTGTGATGGGGTATTTTACGCCTTGCCAATCAATGCGGGCATTGATGTATGGATCTTTGAGCGGATTATCGACCGTGCCTTGCAAAGCGAGGGTAAAGGGTGCGCCGATTTGGTTATCTATGGTTATTTTTTTGGTGTCGCCGCTAATAATAGTGCTTGCCTGCCAGTTGCCTTGTTGGTCTGAGTTGATGTTCCAATCGGTGTTGAGCTTAAACGCAAACCCTTTGCCTAACGCTACTTGCCCGTGCAGGCTTGCAGCAAGCGGTTTGGCATCAATGGCGAGGGTTTGAATCAACAGTTGTCCGTGTTCGGTTTTGGCAATCAGCTGGAGTTTTTCAACAATTTGCAGGGTTACCCCTTGTTGAAACTGCACATTGGTGAGCAGGAAATTTTCTACCACCACATCAATCGGTAACGCTAACGGGGCGTTAAAATCAAAGGTACTGGGTTGCTCTTCTTCTGGCTGTTTAGCATCACTTAAACGGACGTTGATGCCATCCAGCGTAATATCAACAATTTTTACTGTCCCTGTCCATAGTTTGCTGGGCTGCCAGACAAATTTCAATTGTTTCAGATCAATGGTTTGTGTGGGACTTTGATAATGTACATCGGTTAATTCAAGGCTATCCAACAAGCTGCCTTGGATGGTTTGTATCGTGGCTTCTGGTGGTAATAAGGTATGCAATAACCAGCGCGTTCCTGATTGACTGTTCATCAGGCTGAATAACGCAATCGGGATGAATAGCAGCAGGGTTAAAGTAATCAGCAGTAGGCGTTTTTTCATAGTCTTGCCCCTGCGGAGAAATGGATTTGAAACGCTGAATCAGCAGGGGATAAGGGTATGGCA
Organism: Methylococcales bacterium; assembly: GCA_030654015.1. Lineage (GTDB taxonomy): Bacteria > Pseudomonadota > Gammaproteobacteria > Methylococcales > Methylomonadaceae > UBA4132. Next base: position 16,229 of record JAURYI010000108.1, read on the forward strand.
ACATCGACACGCACAGGGCCAAACGGTGAATACCAACGCGCTCCCAGACCCGCGCCTGTTTTCAGATTGATATTGTTGACCGTATTAAACGCATTGCCCGCATCAATAAACGCCGCGACACCCCAATCATCAAAAATGGTGTGTTCATATTCGGTGCTGAACACCGTTAAATACTGCCCGCCAATCACATTACCCTGTGCATCTGTAGGGCCAAGTTCTTTATAGGCATAGCCGCGCACACTGCTGATACCACCCGCATAAAAGCGGTAAGTAGTGGGTAATTTGTCAAAATCATTGGTTGCAGTCGCCCCCAGTTCGGTGCGTCCGATAAATTTACCGCCGCTCCACGGTAAATTTTGTATCCACGTTGCCGCCATGGAACTTTGGGCAAAACTGACATCAGACAGCGGGCTTTTATAACTACCCGCCACATCAAATTTAAGCCGATAGCCTTTGCTTGGACGCATTGGATTATCCGCTACCGAATACAACCAATTGCCTCCTGGCACTAATAATAAGGTTTGCCCTCGCGGATCAGTACCTGTCTGGAAATCTTCATAGCTGTAATCAAGGAACAGCGTTTGTTTCCAGCCGCTGTCAAAGGTATATTTATAACGCCCTGATAGTTTTGCGGACAGCGAATTAAAGGTATCGGTGTCTTCACGCTTTACCCCAAATCCAACACTGAATGTCTCAGTCAGCGGACTTTCCAAGGGGACGGTATATTCCACATTTGCCGTGGATAATACAGGCGCAATATCAAGATCGGCGGTCAAGAAATGCCCCAATTTATTCAAGCGGTTATTCTGATAACTGGCACTGGCTAAAATCCCTATGTCGGTATCAAAACCGATACCGAAGGCGTAATGATACTTAGGCTTAGGGTGTAGTTTGATAGTGACGGGAACAGGTTTTCCGTTGCTGTCAGTGGCGGGGCGTATGTCGATACTGGAAAAATAACCGCTTTTTGATAACGCATCGTAGGTTTCAACAAGCTGTTCGCTGGAATAAAAGTCGCCGCTTTTTATGGCAATGTATTTGGCAACTAATTCGGGTTCTAAGGCATCCTGTTCGATAATAATCTCACCAAACTGCTGGCGTTTGCCTGAATCAAACACCAGTTCAAAACTCGCGCTGTTATGAGATTTGTCGATGACTAATTTTTTGCTAGTAAATTCGCTGTTTAAATAGCCGCGTTGCGCGGCTAACGACGCAAGCTGACTTTTCATTTTTTCGTAGTTGTTGTGACGTAAAGGCTGACCTGTTTTTAGCACCAGTTTGTCGCGGAGTTTTTTAAATTCAGAATCATCATGAGCACCGCCATTAATGGTGATGTTGATTGTTTTAACAATAACTTGCGCGCCTGCATCAATGTTAAAGTTTGCTTGCCAGCAACCTTGATTGAACGCTAATGATTTTTTAATGACGGGATGGTAGAAACCAACGGCGCGTAACGCGGGATCAATTTCCTGCTCGGATTGGGCGAATAAATTTTCTATTTTCCAGCGGGGAGCATCACATTTTTCTTTTGCCAGTGAAAGCATAATGCGCACGTTGTCACTGGCTGCTCCCTCAAGTCCTGAAATGGATACTTCAGCATTAACGGCAGGTACGATTAAATACAGTAAAACCGTACCAATAAATGCTATTACTTCTTTAAAGCCGACTTGCATAGAATGCCCAAAACTAGCCACTGAAATTTATCAGGTTATTTCAGCGTATCTTGTTTAAACACTGCTTAAAAGCGAATAACCGTTATAAGACGGCATTCTATACTATGAAGCTATCAGCAAAGAAGAATCATCTTGCTTTCTATGCAGGGCATCATGTCGCGGATGAGAAAACGGGTAAAAATCAAGCGCGGCAATCAGTGGGCGCGAATTTAGGATCAAGCGTACCTACATGACTTCTAAGTATATTGTTCAGCGGTGGGATTGCAGAATGACATTGCCAATCAACTATGCCGCCCTGAATGAGTTTACCAGAACCGAGTGGGTTACCGCTATCAACAGGAATCAGCAGTAAAGTAGGCGAACCAGGTGCGATTCGATTAGTATAAGTAATAGTAATTTCACCATTAGCGTTATTAATAGCAATGCCTGAGCTGGCAACAAGGCGCGATATGCCTGTAGGGTCGGTAGAAACAATACCCGTCGGATAGGGTGCTACCCAACCAGAATTAAACGGCACACCAGTAACCGCATTTTCGCTGACGGCAGATTTTGCAGAAGCAACTAAAGACATACCCTCGGTTACTTTCACTTTAATCAGATAATCTTGATAGACTGGCACGGCAATGGAGGCTAATGTGCCGATAATAGCAATCACCATCATTAATTCGATAAGTGTAAAACCTTGTGATAATTTTAGAATTTTCATAATCTTATTTTTGCCTGATTGAGTGACTATTAATTTACAAGCACTATATGTGCCATATTTTTAACCATCTCATTGATTGTTTATGTCTTAGCTTTTACTTAGCATCTGAGAAAACAACCGTAGCAACTGTTCTGATTTTAATAAATACCTGTGTCATTATGTGGCAAATTTTGTCAACTCTATCGCGCTCACAAAACGTCGAACAGCCGCCGCTTTATAGCTACGATTTGTTATTAGTTGCGAGGTATTATGAATTTTCAGGCAATAAAAAAGGCTGTCACCCGAAGATGACAGCCTTTTTTGATAGCAGGTGAATTGTAAAGTATTAAGCGATTGCTTTTACTTTTGCATTCAGTCTGCTTTTGCCACGCGAGGCTTTATTTTTATGGATAATGCCTTTGTTGACAGCAGAATCGATAATTGGCACTACGGTATTGTAGGCAGCTTGCGCTTTCTCTTTATCGCCTGCGTTTACAGCAGCAATAACTTTTTTTACAAAAGTGCGTAAGTTGCTGCGTTGTCCTGCGTTGCGAACACGGCTTTTTTCCGCTTGTTTCGCACGCTTTTTAGCTTGTGCTGTGTTAGCCATAGTGTCTCGATTCTTCAAAAGTTAGTTAATAGCCGTGCATTATCTTTTTAACTGCTATTATTGTCAATCTATTTAAATCATTAAGAGGACATAATAATGAGTCGGCGGCTTTTTAAATCAACAATGGTAGTCGGCAGTATGACGCTTATATCCCGCTTATTGGGCTTTGTGCGGGATATGCTGATTGCGCGGTTGTTTGGTGTTGATGTCGCTACCGATGCGTTTTTTGTCGCCTTTAAAGTGCCGAATTTTTTACGCCGTTTGTTTGCCGAAGGCGCGTTTGCTCATGCGTTTGTGCCTGTACTGTCCGATTATAAAGAACAGGGCAGCCGTGCTGCACTAAAATTATTCATTGATAAAACCGCTGGGACGCTCGCCGTGTGTTTATTGTTGATGACCGCCGCAGGCATCGTACTTGCACCGCTGTTAATTTTATTACTGGCTCCGGGGTTTTCGTGGCAAGGCACACAACATGATTTATCGGTGTTGATGCTACAAATCACTTTCCCGTACTTGCTGTTTATTTCCCTGACCGCATTTGCAGGCAGCATTTTAAATGCGCATGGCAAATTCGCCATCCCCGCCTTAACCCCCGTATTTCTCAATATCTGCATGATAGCGACAGCAATCTGGCTTGCGCCATTAATGGACACGCCTGTCGTTGCCTTGGCGTGGGGGGTTTTTATTGCAGGCATCGTGCAGTTGGCTTTTCAAATTCCCAGCTTAATAAGTTTAGGTTTACTACCCCGACCACGCATTGATTTTAAAGACCAAGGCATTAATCGTGTGATTAAACTCATGCTACCCGCCATGTTCAGCGTTTCGGTCACGCAAATTAATTTACTGCTCGACACCCTGATTGCCTCATTTTTAACCATCGGCAGCGTGTCATGGTTGTATTATTCAGACAGATTGGTTGAATTTCCCTTGGGTATTTTAGGGCTGGCATTGGGAACAGTTATTTTACCCAATCTGGCAAATCATCACGCCGCCGACGACAGCGAGGCGTTTTCTCACGCGCTGGATTGGGGCTTGCGCTTGGTATTGTTGGTCGGAATGCCCGCCACCATCGGTTTATTCATGCTGGCTGAACCCATGTTATCCACGCTGTTTCAATACAACGAATTCACCATCAATGACGTGCATTTGGCGGGACTGAGTTTACGCGCTTATGCAGTCGGTTTACTGGGTTACTTACTCATTAAAGTGCTGGTTCCTGCCTTTACCGCCCGACAGGAACTAAAAACACCTGTGCGTTATGGAATTTACGCTATGATAACCAGCTTAGCGTTAAACGTAGTTCTGGTCTTCCCATTAGCACACGCAGGTCTGGCCTTAGCCACCTCATTAGGCGCGTTTTTCAATGCCGCCCTGTTGCTGAACAAGTTACTTAAAGACCGCGTATTTAAGCCCGCGAAAGGCTGGATATTATTTTTCAGCCGCGTATTATTGGCAAGTGCCGCGATGACAGCCGCATTATATTACTGGGTCAATGCCGACTGGTGGAATGCGTGGAGCTCAACTGAGCGGGTGATTCATTTGCTCAAATGGATCGTCATAGGAATGTTAATCTATGTCGCAACCCTGTTATTGACGGGCTTAAAATTACGTCATTTAACGATAACCAATTCAAAACCTTAGCTTGCATGGACTACCTCAACATGGAAGCTAATTATCATAACCGAGGTGAATAATTTGGAGATGTATCTATGAACAATTTGACTGCTCTTTCTTTAAGTATTGGTATTTTAAGTGGTGTTGCAACATTTTTATGCGTCGGCCCTACAGCGGGTCTTTTTCTAATTTGGGCAGCGACTATTGCATGGGCAGCCTATTTTGCACTGGGCGCGACTGATGCGGCATTAAAAAGTGTCATCGTCTGTGGCGCGTTTGGTGTCCTAATGGCATCGGTAACAGCTATTTTAATTGCCAGTGTTGCAGGATCGGCTGCATTTTCTATTCTGGCATCACTTGCAGTTGCGATTTCTGTGATTGTCCTGTGCCTTGCCGCACATTTTCCAGAACTGGCAGCCATTCCAGCCAGCGTATTAGGTTATTCAGCGACTTTCGCTTATTTATTAGAAGGCGGTAAATTAAACCACGATGTACTGCTCGGCATTTCGTGGAGCAATCCATTATTGATCGTCACTGCGTCTATCGCAATCGGCGCATATTTTGGTAAAGGTTCAGTGTTATTCAGCAACAAAATATTAGAATCTTTCAACAAAAAATAAGCGCGTAAGTTGATAGGGGCGATGAGCCGCATTGCCCCTATTATTCACAACCAAAGCCTTTATTGAATATCCAATCGCTTCAACAAGCGGAAAAAATTGCCTCTATCCAGACCGAATAATTCAGCGGTTTTTGCCTTGTTATTGGCATTTTCACTGAGTTTTTGTTCGATTAAGCGACGGGAAAAATCATCCACCTGTTGTTTAAAATTCAGATGTGCAGCAGAGGGTAACAGGACTGTTTCGGTTGATGATAACGGTGCGCAATGTGTCGCTGGGGTAATATCCAAATGCGCCAATGAAATAGTGACTACACGTTTATTGCGATCTTCTACCGCCACGGCTTTTAACGCGGCACGACTCAATAAATGCTCTAATTCCCTGATATTACCTGCCCATTGATACGTTAATAATGCTTGTTTAGCGTCCCTATCCAGTCGTAAACCTTGTACTGCCAAGCGTTGTTTATTCTTTTCTAAAAATAACCCAGCCAATAATAAAACATCTTTACCGCGTTCGCGCAGCGGTGGAACGTGAATCGGATAAACTGCCAGACGATGATACAAATCGGCGCGAAACTGCCCGTCGGCTACGCCTTTTTGTAAGTTGCGATTAGTGGCGGCAATCACGCGAATGTTGACTTTGATATAACGGTCGCTGCCTAAACGTTGAATCTCGCCATTTTGTAAGGTGCGCAAAATTTTCGCCTGTAAGGGCAACGATAAATCGCCGATTTCATCGAGAAAAATGGTGCTGTTATTCGCCAGTTCAAATTTGCCCGTCCTGTCGCTAATCGCGCCAGAAAACGCGCCTTTGCAATGCCCGAATAATTCACTTTCAGCAATGTGTTCTGGCAAGGCGGCACAGTTGACATAGACCATCGCCCGTTCAGCTCGTTGCGATTTAACATGGATATGATGCGCGACCAATTCTTTACCTACGCCCGTTTCGCCCAATATTAAGACCGCCAAATCGGATTGTGCAACCACGGCTATATCTTTATTCAACGCCTGCATAGCGGGACTGTTGCCTATCATTTCCATGCGATTGCTGTCTTCTAATAGACTTTGATGCACTTGTTTGACTTGGGTTTCCAGCGACACAATCAGGTTTGCGGCTTTTACCGTGGCTTCGGTTAGCCCGATAAAGGTTTCTAACGCGTGTTGATTAATCGCGTCAAAGGTATGCGGATTCAGGGCATCCAACGTTAAAACACCCCACGCCTGCCCGTCAATATATAAGGTCACACCCATGCAATCATGGACGTGCAGTTGATTGTCACCGTTTTCAATCAAGCCATCATAAGGGTCGGGAAGCGGTGAATCGGCGGCAAAACGGGTGATGCCTTTGGTTGCCAAAACAGTCGCTAAACGCGGTTGTTCTGCGACTAAAAACCGCCGCCCCAGTGTGTCTTCGCTTAAGCCGTCTATCGCTAACGGCACTAAATAATGCTGTTCCAGTTTCAGCAACGCACAGGCATCACAGGGAAATAACTGCATTAAGGTTTGCAATAAATGTTGATAACGCTGGACGGCGGGCAGTTGCCGCGACAAATCATTGACGATGGAAATAAACGCGCTGAAAAACAGTTCGGTAGTCATAATCACATCGCAGTTGTTAATTTAACAGCATTATAGCCGTTGTTAATTAAACAATCTGTTTTATATAAGCTAAGCACAATAAGGCTTGCAGGCTTGGCATGGTAAATGCGTATAAATAATCAGGTATTTCTATTTTTTCTCGTTCCCATGCGCCGTGCGGCGGTGCGAGACGCGGCGCGTCTCTACCGCATTCCCACGCAGGCGCGAGGGAACGAGATAATCAGGTATTTCGATTTTATTTCTATTCACTCAGGAGATTATTTATGTTTTGTTATCAATGCGAACAAACTACCCGCTCAGAATCAGGTGACGGTTGCGCTACCGCTAAAGGCGTGTGCGGTAAAGATTCCGCTACCGCTGATTTACAGGATTTATTGGTGTATGCCATTAAAGGCATCGCCCAATATGCAAAACGCGCTCGTGCGTTAGGTAAAACCGATAAAGCAGCCGATGGTTTTATTTTATTCGGTTTGTTCACTACCTTAACCAACGTCAACTTTACTGCCAGCCGTTTTGTCAGTCTGGTTATGGAAGCCGCACAACACCGTGACCGCGTTAAAGCCTTATATGAAGCCGCCGCGCAAGAACAAGGCATTACGCCAGAAATTTTAACAGGTGCAGCCGCTTGGATTCCTGCCACTACCCAAGCAGAGTTATTGATTCAGTCAAAACTGGGCGCAATGAATAAAGATGCTGACACGGTGGGTGAGGATATTGTCGGACTGCGTGCCATGATGATTTATGGCATAAAAGGCTTAGCGGCTTACGCACATCACGCTCACGCCTTAGGTTATGAAGATGAAGAGATATATGCTCGTTTAGAAACTGCGCTAGATTTTCTTGCCAATGATCCGACGGATGCAGGCGAATTATTAACTGGCAATTTAGAAGTCGGTGCGATTAACCTGAAAGTCATGGAATTGCTGGATGCCGCTAATACAGGACGTTTCGGACAACAAGAACCTGCGAATGCGCGGATTTCTCATGTCAAAGGCAAAGCCATTTTAGTCAGCGGTCATGATTTACAGGATTTATACACGATACTGGAACAAACCAAAGATAAAGGCATCAATGTGTATACCCACGGTGAATTATTACCCGCACACGCCTATCCAAAACTGCGTTCTTACTCGCATTTAGTCGGTAATTACGGCGGCGCGTGGCAAAACCAAAATGCCGATTTTGCGGCGTTTCCGGGGGCAATCGTCATGACCTCCAACTGCCTGATTGAGCCTGCCGCGTCGTATCGTCAACGCATCTTTACCGCTGGCCCTGTGGGTTGGCAAGGTGTGCGTCATATCACCGATGATTTTACCCCTGTGATTCAAGCCGCACTAGCGTTGGCAGGTTTCCAAGAAGATGAGCCAGAAAGAACGCTGACCGTTGGTTTTGGTCATCACGCCGTGTTAGGTGTTGCGGATAAAGTGATTGATGCTGTTAAATCAGGTGCAATTAAACATTTCTTCCTGATTGGCGGATGTGATGGTGCTGCACCGGGTCGTAACTATTACACTGACGTTGCGGAAATGGCACCTAAGGATACTGTGGTGATGACTTTAGGTTGTGGTAAATACCGTTTCCATGAGCATGACTTTGGCAACATCGGCGGCATTCCACGCCTTTTAGACATCGGACAATGTAACGATGCTTACTCCGCTATTCAAATTGCCAGTGCGTTAGCAGGTGCATTTGAATGCGGCGTAAATGATTTGCCGTTATCATTAATGATTTCGTGGTTTGAACAAAAAGCTGTCGCGGTATTATTAAGTTTATTATCGCTAGGCATACGCGGCATTCATTTAGGCCCTACCTTACCCGCATTTTTAACACCGAGCGTATTAGCGATTCTGGTAGAAAAATTCGACATCAGAGCCAATGGCGAACCTGCTGACGATTTAGCAATGGCGTTGAATAAAGCAGCGTAAAACAAACAACACTCGTTCCCACGCCGCGCGTGGGAACGAGAAAACACGGATACAAATCATGAGTTATGCCATCACCCTCACCACCCACGATAATCAGCAAATCGACTTCACTTGTGAGCCAGACCAAACGGTGCAAGAAGCCGCAGAAGAAGCGGGATTTTTTCTACCTGCCTTATGCAAAGTAGGCAGTTGCGGCTCGTGTTTGGGGCGTTGCACCGAAGGCGATTATCATCTGGACAGGTACAGCCCGTCATTATTACCTGAAAATGCCCGCGAACATGGCGATATTCTGGTCTGTCGCACTCACCCACACAGCGATTTACACATTACCGCACCGTACAACGCCGCGCAAATTCAAAGTGCGGAAAACGCACTGCGTGATGCTGAAATTGTCAGCGTAGAACTGATAGCAGAACGCACCACGCGCTTGGTGTTACAATTATTGCCTGATCCAGAACATGGTATCGCATTTGAATTTGAACCAGGGCAATTTGTAGAGTTAGAAGTGCCAGAGCTGAATTTAAAACGCGCGTACTCTATCGCCAATACACCCAACTGGGCGGGCAGATTAGAATTTTTAATTCGGCTACAACCGCTTGGGCAGTTTTCAAGCTATTTACAAGAAACTGCGAAAGCTGGGCAACACATACAAGTATCAGCGGCATCGGGTACATTCGGTGTGCAAGAACAAAGTTTAGCCCCGCGCTGTTTTGTGGCAGGCGGCACAGGACTCGCGCCGTTTTTATCCATCTTGCAACGCATGGCAGACTGGGGCGAAGATCATCCCACGCAGTTATTTGTAGGCGTGAACAATGAGCAGGAGATTTTTTGTCAGGACGAATTAGCCGCGTTGGAGCAAGCCATTCCGCAACTTAAAGTAGACATTTGTGTGTGGAAACCCTCGGCAACGTGGACGGGTTTTTGCGGCACACCTGCCGATGCGTTACGCGCTTATTTAGCAAACGCCGACGTGTTGCCCGATGTGTTTTTATGCGGGCCGCCATTATTAGTGGAAGCGGCAACCCATATCGCAGTAGACGCAGGTATTAATCCAGAACGGATTTTTTGTGAACGTTTTGCTTGAAAGTTGGCGCGAATTTATTCGCGCCTATAACCATGTCAGGATTCAATCTGATACTGTAACGCTGCTTGCACACAGCGCAAAATGCCATAGTTATACGCCTCTTCAAACTGATCATACACAGGCTTCAAGCTGGTTTGTTGTTCATCGAGCAGAGCCAGAATACTGGCTTCTATTTGTTTGATTTCGGGTTCAGATAAATCAAGCACAGCGTTTAAATTCAGCAAGCCTTGAGCAATTGCTTCGGCTAAATGCCCGTAAATCGTGGCATCTTTTAACTCGCGGGTTTCGGCGATTTTCTGCACACTGACACCCAATCTGAACAAGCGTAATGATTCGGCAACGGTGCTGGTAAACCCCGCCGTATCACCAAAAAATGCCTGAATAATGGCTAAAAACTGCTCGCCGTATAAATCCAGTTTGCGCTGTCCTACGCCTGATAATTGCGCCAGTTGTTCCAGCGTGGCGGGTTTGTTTTCCATCATCGCCATCAACGTGGCATCATGGAAAATAACATAAGGCGGCACTTGTTGCTCGTCAGCAATTTCTCGACGTTTGGCGCGTAATGCCTCCCATAACAACGCCTGACCCTCTTCACGGCTACGCGCCGCGCCCGCGATTTTTTTACCGCGTTTGATTTTTTCCTGCTTAATATCTTTGCGTAACATTAATTGCTGTTCGCCGCGCAAAATCGGGCGACTGGCTTCAATCAAATTCAACGCACCGAACTGGTCAAAATTAACGCCGACCAACCCCCGCGCCACCAATTGCCGAAACACCGAATGCCATTGCTGTTCATCCACGTCTTTGCCGATGCCGAAAGTTGATTGCTGATGATGATTCGCGTTGATGATGCGCTCATTTTGCTTGCCCAATAACACATCAATCAAATAATGCACCCCAAACCGCGAACCTGTGCGATACACACACGATAACGCCTGTTGCGCGGCGATAGTGCCGTCCCACGTTTGTACAGGTTCAAGACAAGTATCGCAATTGCCGCACGGCTGTTCCAACTGGTCGCCAAAATACCCTAATAAGGTCTGCCGCCGACAATGCACCTGTTCGCATAACGCCAACATCGCATCCAATTTATGCAGTTCCAAGCGTTTGTGTGCTTCATCGGCATCCGAACCCGACAGCATCCGCTTCAACATCACCACATCCTGTAAACCATAAGTCATCCACGCATCGGCAGGCAAACCATCCCGCCCTGCCCTGCCCGTTTCCTGATAATAGGCTTCGACGCTTTTCGGTATATCCAAATGGGCAACAAAACGCACATTCGGCTTATCAATCCCCATACCAAAGGCAATGGTGGCAACGATAACAATACTGTCCTGCCGTAAAAAAGTTTGTTGATTTTTCTGGCGATCATTACTGTTCATCCCCGCATGATACGGCAACGCATTAACGCCTTGATTGCGTAGCCATTCTGCGGTTTCTTCCACTTTTTTACGCGACAAACAATAAACAATACCCGCATCACCGTGATGATGCGTACGCATAAAATCCAGCAATTGCTGCCGTGGGTTTTGTTTCTGCACAATCGCATAACGAATATTGGGACGATCAAAACCACTTAAATACAGCGGCGCGTGTTCCAGCTTTAAACGGACAATAATTTCTTGGCGGGTTTTTTCATCGGCGGTCGCCGTGAGCGCGATACGCGGAATGGTCGGGAAACGTTCATGCAATATCGACAACTGCAAATAATCCGCGCGAAAATCATGCCCCCATTGCGACACACAATGCGCTTCATCTATGGCAAACAGCGACACCTTAATGCGGCTGAATAATTCTAACGTACGCGGTGCAGATAAGCGTTCGGGCGCGATATACAACAAATCCAGCTCATTATTCAGCAACTGCTGTTCAATGCCCCGCGCCTGCTCCATCGTCAGCGTGGAATTAAGAAACGCCGCTTTCACCCCCAACTGCAATAACGCACTGACCTGATCCTGCATCAACGCAATCAACGGCGAAATCACAATCCCCACTCCCTCACGCACCAGCGCAGGAATCTGATAACACAACGATTTACCGCCACCCGTCGGCATCAACACCAGCGCATCCTGCCCCGCAATAACGTGTTCAATCGCCGCTTGCTGTTGCCCACGAAAACTATCGTAGCCGAAAACTGTTTTTAATATGTTGAGGGGCTGGTTCATAGTGAATTAGGTCTTTTTTCTGCTTCTGGCTTTATCGTACACGGTCTTGTTTTCCCGCTAAGCAAACACTTTAACTTATAAATCATCCAGCAACACTTCAATAGCTGTCGATTTTTCCGCTTGTCTTTCTTGTACTATTTTGCCCAATTCATAATCCTCCAATGCTTCCATCAGCCGCTCATAAGCCGTCGTGTTTTTCTTTAATTCAGACGCACTTCCGCTGAATGAAATGAATAGTTGTTGCATAGTCACGCTCTAAATAATGAATTAATAAAAGCTAGTTAATCAAAATGGTAACTTAACCGAGTTACGTTGAATAAGTGCCAATACTTTTGGGCGACCTGCATTACTTAATGAGAAACCAAGTCCTGTACGGTAACTTTCTGGCAGATAAAAGCGTTTTTCTTCATTTTTTCCGCGATCTTCAAAGATGACTCCTAACTCTTGCAATTCTTTTGACCATTCTGGCTTTAATCCCATTTGTTGAGCATCGAAAGGCACAGATTTTTCGGCGATTTCTGTTAACTTGTCATTCCAAAGTTTAAGCGTGTTAATTTCGCTAATAGCTTCTTCAACTTTTTCACGACTACAATCACCGACAGCGTAGCGAATAGCCGCAGGTAACAAGACCCTATCTTGCCATTTAGCTGCTCCGTCAGATTGGCTGTGTTTAGCCGCGTGATACAAAAAACGTACTAAATCCCGTGCTTGTAAGCGTCCATTTAAATCGCACAGTGCGGTAAAGACCCAACGCACTGTATTTGCTTCTTTAGAATTAGTTGAACCCAATTTTTTCCCCCATAACTGATACAACTCGGTTAATAGTTCACTGCCTGATAATGTGTCAGAATCGTCTTTATTCGCCCATGTAAAACCTGTTTCAGCGCATATCCAATAAGCAAGGCGCAGGAACGATTCCGCAGTCCACTCTAGTACAAAGGGTTTATAACGCGCTTCAAATTGACCTAAATTTTGTTGAATGACTGTACGCACATAATCAGAGCGGACGAATTCGATAATACCCAGATGACTTTCGCGTATTTCTTCTATACGGTTTGGAAAACTCAGTAAAGCTTCCAGAGCTGATTTTTGTTCAGGTTTTTCTATTAATGTTGGAAACTGATCTTCTAAACCATCAATGAGAATAACCAAGCGAAAATTTTTTGATATTAGAAAATGATTTAAATCTTTTAAATCAGTACCTGCAACAGTAAATGCACTCAATAGCTCCATCGTCCAGAATTTTACCCAATCGGTATTTCCCTGCGATACAGCTTTATCAATACGATCTTGGAGAGCAATTTCAGAAAATTCCTGCGTTAGTTCTAGCTTTTGAAAACAATTTTCACGACACTCCTCAACAATTTTTCTGGCAGTTGGTTTTAATTGTTTTGAGGAGAGAAAAGGAAATATGAGCGTTTCATTGCCATCAACTACGTTGATGTCCAGCTTTTTAAGAAATCCTTCCCATGTTTGTTTTCGACACAATTGCAAAAAATTAAATGTTTTACCAGCCCCTTTAGCACCGATTGAAACGGTAATAGGAATGGATTTTTCATAGTGTTTAGCTAAATTTTTAAGTGGCTCAGTAACTAATAAATTATCACCATCGCCATTCTCTGCATATTTGTATTTTTCACAGACTTGCTCAAGACGTTTGGCGTCACTTAGCCCTGAACTTTCTTGATAGGTAATGCTAACAGCCATCTCAGTGACAGAAGAAGCAGGTGAAGCTGTTATTACCCAATCCTTAATGCGGTTAAAAAGTGAGCTATTTCTAGTAAGTCCAATGGCTTCCTTAAAATCTCGAATACACATTAGACTTTCATCAAATGCGGCTTCAATAAATACAATACCAGAACTTATATTGTCATCATCGGTTTGTGGAGCAGGAAATGCGGCATTTAGTCGTTCAATTGCCACGTTATAATCAGGTGATTCCCGTAATGTTGAATTGAGTAAACTCAAAATAACGGTAGGCACAGCAGCAGGATTGTCAATGATTAATGAACGTAGCAGAGCCATTTTTTCCAAAATAATAGCCGCTCCGTTGATTGATTGTGACGCAATAGTAGAAACAATGAAGCGTTCAATACGAGGGTCAAACAATAATGGACTAGCCAACTCACTCAATCCCGCGCGTAAATCAATCAACACCAATTCGACATCAAGCTCACTAGCCAGTTTTTGAATGGCATCACCAACACACCAAGGATTTTTAGTGTTACGCGCTAAATGTTCGGGTAAAACGGGAGTATCCAATAACTCAGTAGGTTGGTCTGGATTAACACAAGCGGGCAGCACAAACACTTCATGCGCACCATTCACAGTAATAGATGACTTGCGTAATTCAGCAGCGCAATATTGAATGGAGGCTTCTACAGAGGAAGGCGGATAATGTACGGCTTCAAGAAAGCGTACAAAAGAAATGCTAGGGCGATTTGCAACATCTAACCAATAAGTAATGCCAGGTGCTTCTAAATCCGCATCGATTAATAATACCTTAGTTTTCCGTTTCTTAGTTTGCTCCAAATAGGCAACCAAATGGGTCATTAAAGCAGTGGTACGTCCAACACCACCTTTAAAAGAATGAAACGCGGAAATATGCAGAGTCTCTGGAAAAGGCGTAGGTGGAATGAAGCTCTTTTCTGTCGTTGTAGAAAAATAAGCTAAGTCATGCCAAAGTGGATAACTTACAGGTTGATTCGGTTTTATACCTGATGACATGACCTCAATCGGATATGGCACATCACCAATGCGTAATGTCAGAATATTGTCGTTCTCATCTAATGAATTTCCAAAACCGTCAGCAAGCCAAGCGTGTAGCTCGGTTTCGCATTCGTCATTGACTAAAGTAATTTCTGCACCGTCTGAGTAGCAATCAATGATAGAAATAAAGTTAAGAAACTGATTCACACCACAACGCATTTCACGAAAACGCCGCTCAACATCCAGCCACGTCATCAGAGGATCGTGTTTGTTAAATTCAAAGTCTGTCATTTCAATTCTCCTTCAATCCATTTTTGAATTTCCAATAATTGTGTTTCAAGTTCTGCATCACTTGGATTTTTTGCTTGTGCGCCATAACGCCAAACTTGATTTAATTCGCCACAATTAGCCCAGTCTCCCCTCCCTGTTTTGCGTTGCTTTGGAGATGATATGGGCTGTTTTAGAGCGTATAAGTGAATTCTGGAGTCGAGCCTATATTCTTTGCCAACTTTCAAACAATCCATTAGATTATTCAAATCATGTCCAGATTTTTTCCCCCCACCAGCATCTACAAAGAAATCTTCTAAGTTTTCAGAGTCTGTTTTGGCATTGTTTCTAAGTAGAATGGCTTTTAACCCCGTTTCTATGGCGTAAAACAGTAACAAACGATGCGCATTGGTTTTTTTATTAGCTATTTCAAAAGCTGAGTACGCTTCTCGCCAAGCGCGTTTAAGTTCTCGATCAGTAAATACAATCATGAATTTTTTCCGTTATTATTTGCAGTGTTCATATTTCTAGTTATTGATACTATTATGCTGTATGGACACGGTTGCAAATAGCTTTTCTTATAGTTATGCGTTCACACTTTCTAGCTAACATGACTATTGACGCTCCAAGGTCTTCTTGCGCTTACACACCGCTGCACTATTCCTATCAGCTTATCACCAAAAAGTATTTTTACACTCTCGATAAGCTGATTATCGCTTTGCAGTTCTATCGGGGCAGATCTATGACTTTTACAACAATTTGCGTTTTTGAATGGCTGGATATTTTTTCTAACATCGTTTCCAGTCGCTTCATGTGTTTAAATACATAAGGATTTCTTAGCAGGCAGGTTATTCAATATGCAATATAAAGATTACTATAAAATCATGGGGCTTTCGCGGGATGCCAGTCAGGATGAAATCAAACGCGCGTATCGTAAATTGGCACGCAAGTACCATCCCGATGTCAGTAAAGATCCAGATGGTGAGGCAAAATTCAAGGAATTAGGCGAGGCTTATGAGGTTCTGAAAGATCCCGAAAAGCGAGCGGCTTATAACCAGTTAGGTGAGAACTTAAAATCTGGTCAGGACTTTAGACCGCCGCCCGACTGGGATGAAGGTTTTGAATTCAAAGGCGGTGGTTTTACGGGTGGTGATACCAGTGACTATAGTGATTTTTTTGAGCAACTGTTTGGTCGCACAGAATTTCAGTCCTCAAATACTGGGAGGCACTATGGTGATCATGTGCGTGGACAGGATAGTCATGCAAAAATCCATATTGATCTCGAAGACAGTTATAGCGGGGCAACACGCAATATTTCCATAAGTACGCCTGAAATGAATGCGCAAGGTCAATTGCAGGTAAAGCATAGAAGTCTGAATATCAAAATTCCCAAAGGTATTAAGCAGGGACAGCATATCAAGCTGGCTGGTCAGGGCAGTCCCAGTTCGGGAAGCGGTCAGGCAGGTGATTTATTTCTTGAGATAGTGTTTAACAATCACCCGCTTTACCGTGTTTCTGAAACCGATGTGTATCTGGATCTTCCTGTTACCCCTTGGGAAGCGGCTTTAGGTGCTAAAATCAAAGTGCCTACGCCAGAAAGTGTTGTTGAATTGAAAATACCGCCTAATTCCAGACAAGGCACTAAACTGCGTTTGGCAGGTCGGGGACTGCCCGCTAAAACAGCGGGTGATTTTTATGTGGTACTGCAAATTGTCCTGCCACCTGCAACAACAGAACAAGCCAAAGCGGTTTACCAAAATATGCAGCAAACGCTTGATTTTAACCCGCGCCAATCCATGGGGATATAAATGAACTCACACGATTTATTATTAATCCACACAGGAACAATCATTGAAGAGGATTCTCTGACACTGGGTCAATTGTGCCGTGCCTGTGGTGTCCATGCCGATTGGGTTATTAGTCTGGTTGAAGAAGGCATCATTGAACCCGAAGGAAAAGAAATCCATTGCTGGCACTTTTCAGGCGTAAATCTGGTGCGGGTTCGTTCAGCACTCAGGTTACAGCGTGATCTGGGCGTTAATCTGGCAGGTATCGGCTTGGTATTTGATTTGATGGATGAGCTGGAAAATTTGCGGGGGCGACTGAATATAACGGGCGATACCCATAATATGAGATATTGATTTTTAGACGCTGTACCTTATGTTTTATCCAGTCGCCAGAAGGGTGTGATAAAGACCTGCGAGGTTTTAAAAATCCCGCAGGTCTAGCAACTTTCCCGCCATATCTAAATTGACGGTGTAGCAGTTATTCTCTCAATCGTTGTTTAACATCCCTGCTTGAATAATAAAATTCCGAATCGTCTCCAAACCTGTACCTGTTTTTAAATTGCTAAATACAAACGGGCGTTCACCGCGCATTTTTTTTGCATCTCTGTCCATGACTTCTAATGACGCACCTACATGAGGGGCTAAGTCGATTTTATTAATCACCAGCAAATCGGAGCGGGTAATACCCGGCCCACCTTTGCGCGGGATTTTGTCGCCTGCGGACACATCAATCACATAAATGGTTAAATCGGCTAGTTCGGGGCTGAAAGTCGCGCTTAAATTATCACCGCCGCTTTCTACCATGATGAAATCGAGATTGTCCCAACGTTCACACAGTTCATCGACGGCGGCAAGATTCATGGAGGCATCTTCGCGAATCGCGGTGTGCGGACAACCGCCTGTTTCTACGCCTAAAATGCGGTCTTCGGGCAAGGCTTGGCTACGGATTAAAAATTGCTGATCTTCGCGGGTGTAAATGTCATTAGTCACTACGCCAATTTCAAACTCATCACGCATATTTTTACATAAGGCATCGACCAACGCGGTTTTACCTGAACCCACAGGGCCGCCGATACCAACTCTTAACACTTGTTTATTTGACATGGTTTTCTCTCAAGAACGAAATAATCGGGAATATTGCATTTCGTGGCGGCTACTGGCTAAAGCTAAGCCAAACGCGCTGCCGCCCAGTTCATCATCCGTTAAACGGAATGCGTTGTTAATGTGTGCGGGTATCAAAGCGGATAATTCAGTGAGTAAACGTTGTCCTGCGACCTGCCCTAATGGGACTAATTTCACTGCACACAACACTTGATTATCCAGCCAACTCCATAAATAACCCAACGCCGCTTGGTGTTTGGGGATGTTCCAGCGCACCGCCGCCAAACTGAACAAAGTAGCTAAGCTGGCTTCGGGTTGTTTTTGCCACGCTTTGGCTTCAGGAAAATCCAGCGCGTCCAGCAAGCGCGCTAAGGCTTGCCCAGTTTGTCGGTCTTCGGCGCGTAATTCGCTGGTTTCACGGTAGGCGGTCAGGGTTCTGCTCCACATCAACACTTGCTCTGTGTCATTGTGTGACCACGCCTCCATCAAGCGTAACAAAATGGGAATATCGGTTTGTGTGAGTGCCGTTGCCATAATACCGTGTAACCACTCCCGCGCTTGGTCGGCATTGCTCACCCACCCATCATCCACCGCCCGTTCTAAGCCTTGCGAATAGCTGTACATCCCGATAGGTAACCCCGCGCTGACTAATTGCAACAAGCGCAATAAGGCAACATCGTTAATCATGGCTATGGTACGCGCCCGCTTCTGGCTCAAACGGCAGGTTTTCAACTGACACGCTAAGCCCTAAACCTTCGATCATGTGATCCAACACATGATCATGTAAATAGCGCAATTCATTGGGCAAAATCTGTAAAGAAATATGCCGATTACCCAAGTGATAACAGGCTCTAGCAAACAATAGCGCGTCATCGGTACGCACCACCGACAACGATTCAGGCGCGGCGTTTATCAATACTCTGAATGCTTGTGTGTTGGTTAATACCGTGCCTGAGCGTAAATAACTGCCGCGCGGTAAAAATAAACCCACTTGTTTTCCGTTATCAGTAATTGCCGAAAGACGGCTTTTTTGACGTTGTTCAAACGGTAAGGTCAACACGTCATCGGTTGAATTTTCTGGGGTAGTGATTTCGGTTAGTTTTAGCATGAGTAGGATTGATTAAAATTCTAATAAATTCATCGTTCCAACGCTCCAGCGTTGGAATGCAGCCGTTGACGCTCCAGCGTCTTCATTGTTTAAACGCAATTCATACAATCACCGATTATTTTCTTCATTAATGAAGACGCTGGAGCGTCTTCAGAGGCATTCCAACGCGGAGCGTTGGAACGATAAAAATTGGAACGATAAATCTCAAAACAAAAAATACCGCTGAGCAAACGGCAACACATCCGCAGGTTCGCAAATCAATAATTCACCATCAGCGCGGACACTGTAGGTTTGTGGGTCAACTTCGATATTCGGCTGATAGTGATTGTGAATTAAATCTTTTTTACCGATATTGCGGGTATTTTTTACAACCCCTGTGCGTTTGCCCAAGCCCAATTTACCCGCCACATCCCGTTCAACGGCGGCTTGTGGTAAAAAGAACATGGAATTACTCGCGGCGGCTCTGCCAAAACTGCCGAACATCGGGCGGTAATGCACAGGTTGGGGCGTAGGAATGGAGGCGTTAGCATCACCCATTGGTGCGGAGGCAATCATGCCGCCTTTAATAATTAAACTGGGTTTTACGGCAAAAAACGCAGGTTGCCACAAAACCAAATCCGCCAGTTTTCCGACTTCAATTGAACCGACTTCGTGCGCGATACCGTGACTAATCGCGGGATTGATGGTGTATTTAGCAATATAGCGTTTAATACGAAAATTATCATGACGACTGGGATCGTTGGCTAAACTGCCGCGTTGCTCTTTCATTTTATGCGCGGTTTGCCATGTTCTAATCACAACTTCACCGACACGCCCCATGGCTTGTGAATCGGAAGAAATCATGGAAAACGCGCCCAAGTCGTGCAAGATGTCTTCGGCGGCAATGGTTTCGCGGCGTATGCGTGATTCGGCAAACGCGACATCTTCGGCAATGCTGGGGTCAAGGTGATGGCAGACCATCAACATATCCAAATGTTCATCTACCGTGTTGATCGTATAAGGGCGAGTTGGATTAGTCGATGATGGCAAAACATTCGGCAAACCACAGGCTTTGATAATATCAGGCGCATGACCGCCGCCCGCGCCTTCGGTGTGGTAAGTGTGAATGGTGCGCCCTTTGAATGCGGCAAACGTATCTTCGACAAAACCCGATTCGTTCAGCGTGTCGGTATGAATCGCTACTTGTATATCAAAACGTTCCGCTACATCCAGACAGCAATCAATCGCGGCAGGGGTTGTTCCCCAATCTTCATGCAGTTTCAGCCCCATTGCACCCGCTAATACCTGTTCTTCCAGTGCCGCAGGTAAACTGGCATTGCCTTTGCCCAACACACCAAAATTCATCGGGAAACCGTCCAGAGCGTGCAGCATTTGTTCGATATACCAAGGGCCAGGTGTACAAGTGGTCGCTTTCGTTCCCGTTGCAGGGCCCGTACCGCCGCCTATCATGGTGGTTACGCCTGAACTTAAGGCTTCTTCAATTTGTTGCGGGCAAATAAAATGAATATGCGCGTCTATGCCGCCCGCTGTGACTATCTGTCCTTCGCCTGCAATAATTTCTGTACCTGCACCGATGACAATCGTGACACCTGCCTGAATATCGGGATTGCCCGCTTTACCAATCGCGGCAATGCGTCCGTTTTTCACACCAATGTCGGCTTTGACGATACCCCAATGATCGACAATCAGCGCGTTGGTTATGACTAAATCCATCGCTACCGAAGAATCCAACTGGCTTTGTCCCATGCCATCACGAATGACTTTACCGCCGCCGAATTTCACTTCATCGCCGTACACGGTGTAATCGGCTTCCACTTCCAGCAATAACGCACTGTCACCCAAGCGCACACGGTCGCCCGTGGTCGCACCAAACATATCCGCGTAAGCCTGACGGCTGATTTTACTCATGATTGTTCCTCCAACGCGCCCATAATTTCCTGTCTAAATCCGTAAACATGACGTAAACCCGCAAACGGCACCAGCTGCACTTCGCGCTGTTGCCCCGGTTCAAAACGCACCGCCGTGCCTGCGGCAATATCCAAACGATAGCCACGCGCCTGTTCACGGTCAAAATGCAGGGCGGGATTGGTTTCATAAAAATGGTAATGCGAGCCGACCTGAATCGGACGGTCGCCGCTGTTGGCAATCAACAAACGAATTGGCTCACGCCCTGCGTTCAGTTCAATCTCGCCTTCGGCTGGAATCACTTCACCTACAATCATGGTTTACTCCTAAAATTAGGTATATCGGTGCGGAAACACACATCTATTCAAACAATCACCTTTAAGTTAAGTCGTTCGTGCTGAGCTTGTCGAAGCATGAACGACTTAACTGTTGTGGGGCTGGAATTTTTCCATTCACCCTTCGACAAGCTCAGGGCGAACGTAAAAATCCTTAACTCAACGGTAATGACTTAAACAATCGGATCATGGACAGTGACGAGTTTTGTCCCGTCGGGAAAGGTCGCTTCTACCTGTACATCGTGCAGCATCTCGGCTATGCCGTCCATCACATCATCAACCGTCAACAAAGTACGCCCGTAAGCCATTAATTCGGCGACGCTTTGTCCGTCTCGCGCCCCTTCCATAATTGCCGCTGAAATATAGGCAACGGCTTCGGGATAATTCAATTTAACACCGCGAGCCAAACGGCGTTCGGCGACCAGTGCGGCGGTGAATAACAATAATTTATCTTTTTCGCGTGGTGTCAATTGCATAACTGTGTCCTGTCAAGTAGCCCAAATACGCGGTGCGCACGCGGATTGCTGGGCAATGTCGGTTCGGATTAACTGCCAAACCTGCTGAAAAAAATCGCGTAATACATCGGCGCGGTCATCGAGAGCGCGGCAAATCAATAACTCATCAATACGGGTCACGCCGCGATTAGGATGTTCACCAATTAACTGCTGCACCGCGTCAAGATGTGCGGCAGTGCTGGGATAGGCGAATAATGTACCATACGCCGAATGTCCGTTTAAGCCCCAACGTGCCGCGAATGCTTGTGCGTCTATGCGTAAGCGTTCCCGATAAAACAACGCTCCTGCCTTGACAATATGCCAGTTCATGGTCAATTCACCCGCCGTAAAACCTTCTTGTGCCGCAGGTCGCCCCAATGCCACCACTTCCCAACCGATAAACCGCGCCGTGCTTGCCAATTCCAAACGTAATTCAGACACGACATTCGCGCCTTCATAAATAATGGTTTCCTGTGGCAACCATTCCAGCGTCGCCCCCTCCTCAACGGTTAAAGACACCTGTTGCCGCGCCACTTTACCCGCACTACGATAAAACTTACCCGCCGCTGGAGTCGTCACCAACGCCGCGCTATCAGTCGCAGCGTTGATATTAATCGTCAACCTGTCCCCCGCAACTACGCCGCCCGGTGGATGCAATATATACACATGACACACCCCGCCTTCTGGATAAAACGGACGCTGTACGGTTAACGGCCCGTGATGACTACGATGCGCAAGTACCGTTTTGCCGTTTTTATTGGCGAAGCCTAGGTTTAGGTGGGCTTGCCAGTCTTGGGTAGCTGTGTTGTTAGTCGTTGAAATCACGAGTTTAAATGGTTATATTTCATCGGTTAAAACCTTATAAGAAGGGTCTTCATAAATATTAATATCAATAATATCGTTAGCAGTATGCAGAAGCTGTCTGCAATCGGTACTTAAGTGTTTTAAATGTAATTTCTTACCCAATTTTTCATAACGTTCAGTGAGTTTATTCAAGGCTTCAATCCCTGACATATCCACTACCCGACTTTCTGAAAAATCAATAATAATTTCTTCGGGATCGTTTAATACATCAAATTTATCATTAAACTCACTGACTGAGCCAAAAAATAACAGCCCAACCATTTCATAATGTTTAATTCCCTTATCATCTACATATCTTTTAGCGTGAATATGTTTGGCACTTTGCCATGCAAAAACTAACGCCGAAATAATAACCCCGATTAATACCGCTAGTGCTAAATTATGTAATACCACCGTAATCAGCGTAACAGTTACCATTACAAAAATATCCGCTTTAGGCATTCGGTTAATAATTTTAAAACTTGCCCATTCAAATGTACCGATAGATACCATTATCATCAGGCCTGTTAATGCCGCCATTGGCAATTGTTCGATTAAATCGGCAGCAAACATAATAAACACCAGCAACATCACAGAAGCGACAATCCCTGATAACCGCGCTCTTGCACCCGATGAGATATTAATTAAACTCTGCCCAATCATGGCACAACCGCCCATACCAGAAAAAAAGCCCGTTACGATATTGGCGATCCCTTGAGCCATCGCTTCTTTGTTACCTTTTCCTTTGGTTTCAGTAATTTCATCAATTAAATTGAGCGTCAATAAACTTTCAATTAAACCCACCCCTGCAACAATTAATGCGTAAGGGAAAATAATAGTCAGCATTTCAACGTTAATCGGTAAGTCTGGAATATGAAACGGCGGAAATCCGCCTTGAATACTGGCAATATCACCAACGGTCTTTGTATCTATATCAAAACCAATCACTAACGCGGAAACGACTAAAATAGCGGTAAGTGACGCGGGAATTGCTTGTGTTAATTTAGGTAACAGCCAAATAATCAACATCGTTAATAATACTAAACCCAGCATAATTAATAGTGGTAATCCTGTCATCCACTGTAATACACCCGACGCATCAGCTACTTTAAATTGCGCTAATTGCGACATAAAAATAACGACGGCTAAACCATTCACAAAACCAAACATCACAGGATGCGGAACGAGGCGAATAAATTTACCCAGTTTTAATAAGCCTGCAATCAGTTGTATTAACCCTGCAAGAATAACCGTCGCAAAAATATATTCCACGCCATGCGTTTTAACTAAAGCGACCAGAACCACCGCAACAGCACCCGTTGCCCCTGAAATCATGGCAGGGCGACCGCCTAAAATAGAGGTAATT
Organism: Methylococcales bacterium; assembly: GCA_030654015.1. GTDB lineage: Bacteria > Pseudomonadota > Gammaproteobacteria > Methylococcales > Methylomonadaceae > UBA4132. The sequence goes on from JAURYI010000108.1 coordinate 40,121, forward strand.
AAACCCATACTAAAAGCGGCATATAAACCAGTCAGCGGCGATAATCCCGCAATTAACGCAAAAGCAATGGCTTCTGGCACTAAAGCAAGTGCAACGGTTAATCCTGACAGCACTTCGGTTTTATAGTTAATCTCGCCAGAAGGGGTAAATAAGTTGAGGTATTTTTTCATTAAAATAGAGGTTATCTGTCATTGTCAAACCGTGATTATAGCATTTCACCTCAAACCTGCGCTTAACCCTCACACCGTCAAATACTGCTTAATCATGCTGTCGCTTAAGCTGTCCATTGCACCTGTGGCGACGGTGCGTCCTCTGTCCATGATGCAAAAATGATCGGCGACTTTGCGGGCAAAGGGGAGTTTTTGCTCGACCAGTAACACGGTTACGCCTAATTCATGATTGATTTTGGCAATGGCACTATGCACTTCGCCTAAATCGTCTGGATTAGGTTTTGGTACTGGGATGGGTTTGCCCAGTGAACGATTGAGGCGAATGATGACATCACCAATTTCACTGACGATATTCGGTTGTATGCCTTCGGTGGGTTCGTCGAGAATCAGTAATTGCGGGTTGAGTACCAAAGCCCTACCGATGGCGAGTTGCTGTTGTTGACCGCCTGATAGATCACCGCCTCGGCGTTTGAGCATTTGTTTTAACACGGGGAAAATTTCATACACGGAATCGGGGACTTTTTTAATGCCGTGACGACGTGCGGCGCGTAAGCCTGTTTTCAGGTTTTCTTCCACGGTCATTAAGGGAAAAATTTCCCGACCTTGCGGCACATAGCCGATGCCCAGCGCGGCGCGTTGTTCGGCTTTGCCACTGCCTAATAGTTGTTCGTCAAAAGTGATAGAGCCGCCTTTAATGGGAATCAGCCCCATGATGGCTTTCAGCAAAGTGGTTTTACCCACGCCGTTACGTCCCATTAAACACACACAACCGCCAGCAGGAATGTCTAGGTTAATCTCCCAGAGGGTGTGGCTTTCGCCATAAAATTGTTCTAAGTCGTTAATTTTTAACATTATCCCCCCAAATAAACTTGTATGACGCGCGGGTCGTTTTGTACTTCGTCCATTGTGCCTTCGGTCAACACTGAGCCTTCGTGTAACACGGTGACTTTGCGGGCAATCGAGCGCACAAATTCCATATCATGTTCCACTACGACAATGGAATGTTTGCCCTGTAAGGACAGTAATAATTCAGCAGTGCGTTCGATTTCCTGATGGGTCATGCCTGCAATCGGTTCATCAACCAGCATTACTTTGGGTTCTTGCATCAACAGCATACCGATTTCCAGCCATTGTTTTTGTCCGTGCGACAAAATACCTGCGCGGTATTGTGTGGCTTCGGTTAAGCCTATGGTAGCGAGGACTTCATCAATGCGGTCGCGCTGTTCGCCTGTTAAACGAAAAAATAATGTATGCCACGCGCCTTTGTCGGCTTTTAATGCCAGTTCCAGATTTTCAAACACGGTGAGCGCGTCAAATACGCTGGGTTTTTGAAATTTGCGACAGATGCCCGCCTGAGCAATCGCGGGTTCGTCCATTTCCAGTAAGTTGATAGTTTGCCCAAAAAATACCGAGCCTGTATCGGGTCGGGTTTTGCCAGTAATCACGTCCATTAAGGTGGTTTTACCTGCACCGTTCGGGCCGATTAAACAGCGCAACTCGCCATCATCTATATATAAAGACAGTTTGTTCAATGCCTTAAAGCCGTCAAAGCTGACACTGACATCTTCCATGTACAGAATCGGCCCGTGTCGGGTATCAAGCGAGCCTTTGACTGCCATTACGCCTGTGTTGCTTTTGTCTGGATCATCAAATAAATTTTCTTTAAACTGATTCACGCGCTTTGCTCCCTGATTTTGCGTTGTAACAAGCCGACGATGCCATCGGGTAACAGCAACGTGACCACGATAAACAAGCCGCCTAAAATGTATAACCACGCTTCGGGTAATAAACCTGTCAACACGGTTTTGCTGTAATTGACCAGCACCGCGCCGACGATTGCACCGTATAACGTGCCGCGTCCGCCCATTGCCACCCAGATAACAATTTCCAAGGAATTGAGCGGAGAAAATTCGCTAGGGTTGATAATGCCGACTTGCGGCACATACAACGCGCCTGCAATACCTGCCAACATGGCGGCGAAGACGAATAGCCAGAGTTTGAACATTTCCACGCGATAACCCAAAAAGCGCACGCGAGATTCCTGATCGCGGATTGCAGTGACCACGCGCCCCAGTTTGGTATTGACCAGCCAGCGGCACACTAAAAAGGCACTGATTAAGCAAATGCCCGTCATCATGAACAACACGCCGCGCACCGCTTCGGATTGAATATTAAAACCCAGTATGTCTTTAAAATCGGTTAAGCCGTTGTTGCCGCCGAAGCCCATTTCATTACGAAAAAATGCCAGCAATAAAGCGTAGGTCAAGGCTTGGGTAATGATGGATAAATATACGCCCGTTACACGCGAGCGAAATGCCAACCAGCCAAAGACAAACGCTAATATTGCTGGCGCAAGCAGCACCATTAACATTGCAAAACCAAAATTATCAAACCCTAACCAATACCAAGGCAGTTCTTTCCAGTTTAAAAACACCATAAAATCGGGCAGTTCGGCATTGCCATACACGCCGCGTGTACCGATTTGTCGCATTAAATACATTCCCATTGCGTAACCGCCCAAAGCAAAAAACGCACCTTGACCTAATACTAAAATACCCGCATATCCCCAGACTAAATCCAACGACAAGCCCAATAAAGCAAACGCCATATATTTGCCTAACAGCGACACCGTGTAAGCAGAAAAATGCAGCGCGGAATCGGGCGGTGAGATTAGGTTACAAAATGGAATAATAAAGGTGACGGCGGTAATGAGCAGTAACACCGCTGTGCAGGTTTTATCATTTCCGAAGAAGGCTAATAATTTCATAGTGTGTTGCCTAGTTTATTTGGAGTTGGGAGTGCAAGCTTTGCTTGCGCGTGCAAGCAAAGCTTGCACTCCTTTAAGATGTTATTAACCATCCGCCGCCCTGCCTTTTTGTGGAAACAAGCCACGCGGACGTTTTTGGATAAACAGAATAATAAACACCAGCACCAGAATTTTTGCCAGTACCGCACCTGCAAACGGTTCTAAAAATTTATTGGCAATACCTAGTGAGAATCCAGCGACTAATGTGCCTAGCAGATTACCTACGCCACCGAACACCACCACCATAAAAGAATCGACGATATAAGATTGCCCCAGATTAGGCCCGACATTGGTGATTTGACTTAACGCCACACCTGCCACACCTGCAATGCCTGAACCTAAACCGAAAGTCAGTGCATCAACGCGGGCAGTGGGTATGCCCATTGCGCGTGCCATGCGGCGGTTTTGTGCGACGGCGCGAACTTCCAGACCTAAACGGGTATGTTTAAGAATTTGTAACAGGGCGAAAAACACCATTAAGCAGAACAGCAGTATGTAAAACCGATTCCATGTCAGTGATAAAAAATCGTTGATTTGCCACGAGCCGCTCATCCATTCAGGAGTTGCCACACTGCGATTTAACGGTGAAAAAATAGAGCGCACCGTTTGTTGTAAAAATAAGCTCACGCCAAAGGTGGCTAATAAGGTTTCTAAAGGTCGTCCGTATAAAAAGCGAATAATGCCGCGCTCGATAGCGATACCGACCAAGGCGGAGATGATAAACGCGGCAGGAATGGACAGTAATACCGATATGCCTAAATGATTGGGCATGATTTGCTGCATTACATAAGTGGTGTACGCGCCGATCATCATCAGCTCGCCGTGCGCCATGTTGATAACGCCCATGACACCAAAAGTAATCGCCAAACCTATCGCTGCTAATACCAGCACTGCGCCCAGACTTAAGCCAAAAAACACGGTTTCTATCGCACTGTACAGTTGCAAGCGGTTGTTAATTTCAATCAATGCCAGTTCGGCGGTGTTTCTGATGTCGCTGTCAGTTTCGACATAATGACCGTCGGCATCTTTTTCGACGATGGTTTTTAATTTATTGAACACGTCTTTATTATCGTGGTCTTTCAGTGACTCTATGGCTAGAATGCGCAGATTTTTGTCAGCACTGTCCATTTGCTGTAACAATAAAATATTTTCAAGGGCTTCTTTTACGGCGGGATTTTTTTCAATGTTCAGCCGTAATTTTAATAAGTCTAATAATCGCTCGTCGGCTTCGTTTGCCATTGCGTTGACAGCGGCTAAACGAATGACAGGGTCATCGGCGTTTAATTCCAGTTCACCGATAATTTTGCGTAAATCACTGCGTAATTTATTGGTTAAATTGATTTTACTGACGGCATCATGGTTTTTTGTACCCAGTTTTGCATCAGTGATAGCATCCCTTACTTCGTATTCCTGATTAACATCTTCGGCAATGACCAGTTTGTCTTCGCCTTTGATGATTAATAATTTACCCGCTAATAACGCCTGTAAAACAACCAGACTGCGGGGATTTTTCAGGGCGACTAATTGGTTGATGGCTTTTTCACGGTCAGTCATTGAGCCTTGTTTTATCTGGTTTAAGGCATCGACTAACGGCTGGTTGTCATCGGCATGAACCGTTATCGAAAAAACCAGCAGCAATACTGACAACAGCCAACAGTAGCGCGGTAATGGATTGTTTTTCATGTTGTATCCTGAGTAGGTTGGAGTGAGCAGTGAACCCCAAACAAGAGGGGGTGAATTGTTGGGGTTCGCCATGCTCACCCCAACCTACGGTTTAACCTCGGTTGTATTGCTGAATGGTTAGTATTTTTGACCAGAACACTTTTTGGTTTTGGTGTTGTAATTACCGCACATAATAGGATCAGTCCAATCGGCAATGATGGGTTTGCTTTCTGGCAAGTAGTCAGACCACGCATCGCCGTCTACCAGTTTGTTGGTTTGCCAGACGGTGACAAATTGACCGTCATCTTGAATTTCACCGATTAACACAGGTTTTGTGATGTGGTGATTCGCTAACATTTTTGAGGTGCCGCCTGTTAAGTTCGGAGCTTCAACACCGATGATGGCTTTTTGTACAGCGGCTGGATCAGTTGTGCCTGCTTTTTCGACTGCTTTCACCCACATATTGAAGCCGACGTAATGCGCTTCCATTGGGTCGTTAGTGACGCGTTTTGGATTTTTGATGTACTCTTTCCATTGTTTAATAAAGTCGGCATTTTTGGTGGTATCAACACTCATGAAGTAGTTCCATGCGGCTAAATGCCCAACCAATGGTTTGGTGTCCATGCCTGACAATTCTTCTTCGCCGACTGAGAACGCCATGACGGGAATTTTTTCTGCGGATACGCCCTGATTACCTAACTCTTTGTAAAAGGGGATGTTGGCATCGCCGTTAATGGTGGATACAACGGCGGTTTTCTTACCTGTAGAACCGAATTTTTTAATGTCGGCGACGATACTTTGCCAATCGGAATGACCGAATGGCGTGTAGTTAATCATGATGTCTTTTTTAGATACGCCTTTAGAGATTAAATAGGCTTCGAGAATTTTGTTGGTGGTGCGTGGATAAACGTAATCGGTGCCTGCTAATACCCAGCGTTTCACTTTCAAATCGTTCATTAAATAATCAACCGCTGGAATCGCTTGTTGATTGGGAGCTGCACCTGTGTAAAACACATTTTTCGAGGATTCTTCACCTTCATACTGCACGGGATAAAACAACACGCCGTTTAATTCTTCGATAACAGGTAATACGGATTTACGCGATACCGAAGTCCAGCAACCAAAAATCGCCGATACTTTGTCTTTGGTTAATAACTCACGCGCTTTTTCGGCAAATAACGGCCAGTTAGACGCAGGGTCAACGACCACCGCTTCCAATTTTTTACCGAGCAAACCACCTTTTTTATTCTGCTCGTCAATCAGCATTAACATGGTGTCTTTCAGTGTGGTTTCACTGATTGCCATCGTGCCGGATAAGGAATGCAGAACACCCACTTTAATGGTGTCTTCCGCCTGTGCGCCAGTGAACAGCACCGCAGATACGGCGATGGATACCGCCAGTTTTTTACCGAGTTGTAAATAATTTTTCATATTAAAATTCCTGAGAAAGACAGATTAGATTTGCCATTGAAAACCGACGGTCATCGAATTTAAGTCATTATTATTGATGGGAGAAATAAGATCGCCATGTTGCCAGCTGAGAGAAACCATTGCGTTATGACCATCAATGACGTAATTCACACCCGTTTCATACACATCACGCACAGGGGCGGCACTAGCAGCGACATTGACATAACGGAAATACGGTTGGAATTTGCCGATAAAGACTTTTTTCGGAAATAAATACATGGCACTGACATCGAACGCATTGCCTTCAAATAAAGTAAAACCTGTTAGCGGTTCTGCATGACCGCTCAGACCATAATTTTTATATTCGCCGTTAAATGTAACGACACCTTTGTTAGGCAGCACTTTTTCCATTAACACATCAACTGATGTACCGCGAAAACTGGCTGGATTGATTTCACTGCCCGCGCCTTTTTTCTGATACTGATTGGATACGCCTACCGTTAAAATATCGCCGCCCGCGCCGTAATAAGTACCTGACGTGTAATAACCAGGATTTTTCTCAACATCCCAAAAGTTATAAGCGATACGTTGTGCATACAGCGGATTACTATTGGCATTCGCGCCGCCTCTCAGACCTCTAAAGACACCGACGGCATATTGCAAACGACCATCAAACGCCGCACCCCAGAACGTCGCACCGTCATCACGTCCAAAAGACCCCGCTGATGTGCCATCGGATTTGATAATTAAGTTTTGATCCGCAGGTATAAACGGTGTGCCATTGGCAAAAATATTGTACACAGCACTGTAAAACGGGCCGTTCATCTCCCGTCTTTCGGCGGGTACGAGCATACGACCCACCCAAAGATTAACGTACGGGTTGTATTCAAATTTACCAATCGCATCCAATACGCGGACTTCGCCGCCATTGCTACACGTTTGGCAATCGGTGTTAAATTCGATTTTAAGATATTTATGAATTTGTCCATTCAAATACAAACGGACGTTGTCCAATTGAAAATCATTACTCCACGCTTTGCCATTCGGCGCGCCTCTTTCCTTTGCATTAAAACTGCTTCGTATACCCGCACCGACGCTGACCCATTTGGTGTCGTCGATTTTGAAGGTTGCACCTGCTTCTGATACGGGTGCGTGTCCTGCTACTAAAGCGGTTAAAGCCATCGTCGGTAACCAGCCGAGACTTCGGTTTTTTACTGAATTCCAGATAGGATTAGTCATGTTATTAAGCCCCTTAAATCATAAGCTTGCGTTAAGTAATTACTGAGTCGATTTTGATGTCGCCTTGTGTTTCGGCTGGTGGGGATTATTTGACTTGCAGGATTTTTCCACAATGCGTCATTCGACTCATGAGTTAAATGACGTATATCGCAAAGGCAATGAGTTTCTTACAGTGACCATAACAACGGCTAACGCAGACCGCGCACTTTATCAGCCCAAACGATGTACACTATTCACTCGCTTTTTCTTTAACAGGAAGTCACCATGATGCACACCTCAGCACTGAAAAATTCGTTACTCCTCGTCTTACTGGGTACGCTCAGTACCGTGGTTGTGGCTGAACCTTTGGATAAAACCGCGATTAAAACCATCGTGTTAAAAATGGATGTGCAAGCACTGGATGACTTGGGCGTAGCCGCGCCGCCTTTACAGGAAAAAGTCATATACAACTTGAATGAATGGCGGTTTCCCATGGTGACAGGGACGGCGACACACAGCTTAGAAGTGAGCATCGGTAAAATTGAAAATTCCACTACCCCTGTGGGTTTTTCCTTCTCATCGGGTAATTCTGACCCGCGCTCACTGGCGTTTCAAAGAGACGATGTATTACCCGTCACCTGTCGCCTTATTGCCCAAAAACACCCCGCACAGCACGCTGAATTGACCATGTCATTCAGTGCTGAAAAACCTGTTAAAGCCGAGAAATTAGCCGATCACATCAGCACCGTGTGTTTTGATTTGCTGGATGATTTGCATTTTCTCGCACCCGAAACCACCAAAACGCTCAAAACACCTGCGTGGATGCCGACGGTGAAAGTAGAAACAGTGCCTGAACCGCAACCTAAAGTGAATTCAGCAGAACAACCGATTGTGCCAGCAGAAGAACGCAAACAGCTGATTATTCAAAACCAAGGTTCACCGTTGATTTTAAAAATGGGTCACGACCGTTAATAATAAGCGACGCATTGTCGGTAGTGGTTAAATGTGTCACGCCACACTGGAAGCAAATATCATGATGTTTGATTCCGCTGTCACCACTACCGAACCGTATTGCCAACCCCATGAAAAATAAAAATATTTATCAAAATATCTCAAAAATCCGTCGTGATTATAATTCATGGGTTGCTAATGAAAGTTTAGAAGACTACGCCTTGCGCTTTGCGCCGCGTAGTTTTCGTAAATGGTCAGAATTTCAAGTCGCCAATACTGCATTCGGCTCAACCTCGTTTTTAGTGCTGGAAGCGATAGGCGGCTTTTTATCCATTCATTACGGTTTCACCAATGCGTTCTGGGCAATTTTAATTGTCGGACTGGTCATCTTCATCACCAGTTTTCCCATCAGTTATTACGCCGCTCGATACAATATCGACATCGACCTACTGACCCGCAGTGCGGGTTTTGGCTACATCGGCTCAACCATTACCTCGCTGATTTACGCCTCGTTTACTTTTACCCTGTTTGCCTTAGAAGCCTCGATTATGTCGCTGGCGTTGGAACTGTATTTTCATATTCCCATCCAACTTGCCCACGTTATCAGTGCGGTCAGCGTAATTCCGTTAGTCACCTTTGGCATTACCACTATCAGCCGAATGCAGTTATGGACGCAACCTGTGTGGTTGCTGTTGTTAATCGCGCCGTATATTGCCGTGGTGATGCACGAACAGGACGCGCTGTTGACCGCGCAAACCTTTTTTTGGATAGCCAGTAGCGGACAGGGTTTTAACTGGCTATTGTTTGGCAGTGCCACCACGGTGGCATTTTCAATGGTGGCGCAAATCGGTGAACAAGTGGATTTTTTACGCTTTATGCCTGAAAAAACCGAAAAAAATAAAACGCGCTGGTGGTTGGCAACCATCAGTGCAGGGCCGGGTTGGATATTGTTCGGAATGCTGCGGCAATTAGGCGGCGCGTTACTGGCGCATTTAGCGATACGCCACGGCATTGTGCCTGAACACGCGCACGAACCCACGCAAATGTATTTGATTGCTTATCAGGAATTATTACCTGATCCTGAATGGGCATTAGCGGCAACCACGCTATTTGTGATTATCAGCCAGCTTAAAATCAATGTGACCAATGCCTATGCAGGCTCATTAGCGTGGTCTAATTTTTTCTCCCGCATTACCCACAGTCATCCAGGGCGGGTAGTCTGGTTATTATTTAATGTCTCCATTGCCTTATTATTAATGGAATTCGGCGTATTTGGTGCGCTGGAAAAAGTATTGGGCTTATTTTCCAATATGTCGATAGCGTGGATTAGTGCGGTAGCGGCAGAATTAATGATTAATAAACCGTTAAAACTCAGCCCTGATATTATTGAATTTAAACGCGCTTATTTACCTGATTTAAATCCTGTCGGACTTATTGCCACCTTTGTTGCGTCTTTAGTGTCGATACTGGCATATATTGGTTTATTTGGTGAGTATGCACAGGCATTTTCCGCGTTTATTTCTTTGGGCTTAGCCTTTGTATTAGTGCCTATTATTGCTTTTTTTGCAGGACATAAACATTATTTGGCGCGTGACCGTAATAAAAGAAACAACCATAGTCATAATATATGCTGTATTTGTGAAAATGAATTTGAACATGAAGATATTGCTTATTGCCCCGCCTATAACGACAGTATCTGCTCACTCTGCTGTACGCTGGATGCGCGGTGTTTGGATGCCTGTAAACCCAATGCCCGTTTAGATGATTATTTAGAAAAATTTGCGCGGCGTTTTATATCCTCGCGGATGAGCTTAACTGCACGGTTGCGCTTATTACGCTTTGGATTTTTATTTTGTTTTTTATCGGTACTGACCAGTATTTTTATCGGCATTATTTATTATCAGGATTTACTGGTTGCCCAATCCTCTCTATTTACTTTTCAAGTATTATCCAGCAATTTTATTAAAGTCTATACGTCATTATTGGTGTTTATCGGCTTATGTACTTGGTGGCTGATATTAAACGATGAAAGCCGCCGTGTTGCGCACGAAGAAACGGGTAAACAAACGCAATTATTATTAATGGAAATTGAAGAGCATAAAAAAACCGATACTAAATTAGAGCAGGCATTAAAAATGGCAGATTCTGCCAACAGTGCGAAAAGCCGCTTTCTCAGTAATATGAGCCACGAAATTCGCACACCATTAAATAGTATTATCGGTTATTCCTATATTCTGCACAAAGACCCGACCATTCCAGAACACCGACGGCAAGCGGTCGATACCTTAAAACGCAGTGGTGAACATTTATCCGCACTGATTGAAGATATACTCGATATTGCGCGTATTGAAGCGCGTAAATTTGAATTAAATTATGAACCGCTTGATTTTCATGATTTTATCGAACATTTAGTGCGAATTTACAAAGTGCAGGCAGAAGACAAAGGCTTAAGTTTTCGCTGTCAAATAGTCAACACGCTACCGCAACAGGTTCGCGCCGATGAAAAACGGATTGGGCAGATTTTGATTAATATCCTCAGTAATGCGATTAAATTTACCCAGTCGGGAGAAATTATTATTAACATCGGCTACAGCAGCGGCGTAGCCAGTTTTCAAATTATTGATACGGGACAAGGCATTGCTCCTGAACAATTACAAGACATTTTCCAGCCGTTTACCCGCTTGAATACCACCACAGGCAACGCCATCTCAGGCAGTGGTTTAGGCTTAACCATCAGTAAAATTTTGGCTGAAATCATGGGTGGCGATTTAGCGGTCAGCAGTGAATTGGGCAAAGGCTCAACCTTTACCGTGCGCTTGTTTTTACCTAATCTGGGAACAATTTCCGAACCTGTACCACAAGACAATATTGTCGGTTATCGGGGTCGGCGACAAAAAATATTGATTGTTGACGACCAACCCGAACACCGTGATGTGATGCGTTCTATTCTTGAACCGCTAGGTTTTATCATCCATACCGCCAGTTCAGGCGCGGAATCATTAGTACAGGCTCGTACGCATAAACTTGATTTGGTGTTGCTCGATTTAGCGATGCCCGTGATGAACGGTATCGCAACAGCGATACAGTTGCGCAAAAACGGCTTACTCAAACCGATTATTGTTCTCAGTGCCAACGCCTATCCAGAAGACCGCACCGCCGCTATTCATGCAGGCTGTAATGATTTTCTGGCAAAACCCGTACAGATACATCATTTATTAGCTAAATTAAAACTGCATACCAGCCTGACGTGGAATTATCAAACTGACGAACCCGATACCACTGAAGTCACCGAAAAAGAATTGCAATTACCGCCCGCTGATATTTTGCAAAATTTACAGGCATTTGTGCGTATCGGCGATTTATTGGGACTGAATAAAAAACTGGAAACACTAGCGAAAACCAACCCCGAATACCTGCCTTTAAGTCAGCGTATCAAAGTCCTTGCCAGCGAGTTTCGCTTGGCAGAAATCAAAAAGCTACTGGCTTAAACCACTCACTCATCTGCATAGGCACTTATATCATGGACACCATAACACCCTCTGCTAACGGCACTATTATGATAGTAGATGACACGCCCGCCAATTTGGCATTATTGTCCGACACCTTGTCCGAAGCCAATTACCGTGTACTGGTAGCAACCGACGGACTGTCTGCCATTGAACAAATTGACTATTTAAAACCCGATATTATTCTGATGGATGTGGTCATGCCGGGGATAGATGGCTTTGAAACCTGCCGTCGCCTGAAAGCCGATCCTGTCACCTGCGATATTCCGATATTATTTATGACAGGCTTAGGCGAGCTGGATAATTTATTGCGCGGTTTTGGTGAAGGCGGACTGGATTACATCGTCAAACCCATTCGCCCGCCCGAAGTATTAGCCCGAATTGAAGTGCATCTGGCATTAGCCCGCGCTCGACAACGTGCTGAAAACGCCTTACAACACAGCCCATTTTGCGCCATTGCTGTCGATGACCTCGGTACTATTACATGGCTAACACCCGCCGCAATTATCCTGCTAACCGAGTCTTTACCTGATACCGAATTAAGCGTAGGCAATTTATTACCTAAACCGATATTAACTTGGTTTAACAGCAGCCGCAGTATTGCCGCAGAAGAATACCGCAGTTCTGCTGGATTCAATATCAAAATGGCTGCCTGCCAAAATGCAGGCGAATATTTATTGTTATTAAAAAAATGCGCCAGTGAATGGAATTTGGAAGCTCTAAAAGAAACTCTGGGTTTAACATTTAGAGAAGCAGAAATATTAATGTGGATTTCACGCGGTAAAACCAACAAAGAAGTCGGTTTAATACTGGAAAGCAGTCACCGCACCGTCAATAAACATTTAGAACATATTTACGAAAAACTCGGTGTTACCACCCGTGCCGCCGCCGTAGCAATGGTATTGCAACGCACGGGAACATAATACCAAGCTGGTTCTGTCTCCAACATCACGGATTTACATTCTGCTTCGCTTTAGGTGTTTGCAGCGACTTTGTACGCCTTGCGGGTAACGGCGCAACAATGCGCACTCTGAACTGTGTTTCTCCCGCAAAGCCTGTCCTGAGTATAACCACAGGTACACAGTCGCCTTTCTTAAAATATCGCGTGCCTCCTTCAAACACGCGACTTCTTTCCTAATTGCCCATTTTAAATTAATGGTCTCTTCTATTTTTCTAGGCGATAATTAAAAATCACGTTAGAGTTAACGGTTTACATACGTTATAGAAAAACTCGAATACCGCATAGCAGCATCTTAATTTCAGTATTATTTGAAAGACAAGTTTTCTAACGAAAAAATTTCGCGAGTAATAAACATCGGGTGCAGGCAAAACCTAAACCCCCTTACGTCTAGCATTATATCGGTAGCACTACCAAACATTTTTACCTGTCGGATCGGATTTAATCTATTTAGAATTTATATGAACAACAATGCACGATATTTATTACGCAACGCACTGCATGAGCATGGTATTGACATCATTCATGATGCCGTGCGACTTCAAGCCGTTCTTAATAATTATGCACAAGATCAATTCAAGACCGAAATTTATTTATGGGTTTTATCTGCAACAGACAATATTCCTGATACGCTGCTAAAAAACAATTCAGACCCCTTCCCCCTTCCATTCAACGTCTTAATCGCCAAGTTAAGCATACAACTGCATGAGAATTTTCGCATTGATAAAGCATCTGCTATGTGGACAATTGATAGCTGGATATTCGCGCTTAATCTCACCGTTGCTCTAAGCCTTGTGCCTATTATTGACAGTAATTTTAAGAGTGGTCGCGAGGTGAAATCGTTAATCAACATAGAACAAACCACCGAAAAACTTGCTGTACTGTTTGCTGATATTTGTGGCAGCACCTCACTTTACGACAACATCGGTGATGATTTAGCACGTCATTTTACCGCCAACTGCATTAAGACCATGAGTAGTCAAATTGCACCTTATAAAGGTACACTGATTAAAACCATCGGCGATGAAATCATGTGTACTTTCCCTGATGCCAAAGCCGCGCTAAATGCCGCCTGTGCTATGCAAAATGCGGTAAAAAACAGCAGGGAAGATTCAAAACAACCCTTATCCATTCGTATAGGCTTTCATTATGGTGTTGTTATTTGTGAAGCTGATGATGTGTTTGGTGACACGGTTAATGTAGCGGCGCGTGTTGCAGGAATTGCCAAAACGGATCAAATCATGACCACTGCCGCAACATTTGCCGCCCTTCCTGCCACATTACAAAATCAAACCCGACCCTTTAAAAGTACCAACCTAAAAGGCAAGCAAGATCAATGTGAAATTTACTGGGTATTATGGCAAGAAAATAATGAAGTTCAGCCTTTGCCTCCTACCTCGCATTACGACACGCACTCTTCTACGCAAGTCATTTTGAAATACATACCCAAAAATACGACCTATAAACAAATTCTACAGTTTATAAAACCCGCGCTAAAAGGGGGCATATTCAGTAAACCTGGAAAAATCGACCGTATTTCAGTCTTAGCACAAAAGAAAGAACCCTCTAATGCAACGGAGTTCCACGCCATTTTGTCCATTCAACCAGACGAAGCGGCTAAAAGAATCATTAATAAACTGCATAGAAAGCAATTAAACGGTCACTACATCGCTGTTGCAGAATATATTGAACGCTCTATTCACAATAACAGAAGCAACACCTATACCAAGGGTACATACCCAGAAGGTAATCACTTTATTGAGTGCCGCGATACAACGAAACGCTTTCGGTTAATCACAATAGAACAGCTAAAAAATTTTAACTGGACTGAGAATACCGAGGCGTAGAACCACCGCGCTATTGTAGAATTAATCTCAGTTTGGTTATGACAGGGAACGTGACTGAACCTGCGAGGTTTTAAAAACCTCGCAGGTCTTTATTGCACACATCAGAATAAAATGGACTGACTATTAGTTTAACTTAACCAACACCTCACCCTGCCCGATTTCTGCCATATCGCCTGCGTAGCGTTGTACGCGATTAAATCCCACTGACCCATCGGCGAATTTTGAATTTAAGGCTTTAAACGAGTTAAATAAAATCGGTAAGAATGCCAAGGTGTGCGCACCGCAATCGTTGAAACTGGCGGATAGTTGCGGCGCATTCCAGAGTAATAATGTACCGCGTCGCATCGCGTAGCCTAAATATCTGCCTGTGTTGCCCATGACGGCGATTGTGCCTGCGGTCATGCGTGAACCACAATAATCGCCTGCGTTGCCTTCGATTAAAATCAAACCACGGCGGAGATGGTCGCCCACGCGCTGACCTGCGTTGCCTTTGACTAAAATAATGCCGCCTTTCATACCCATTTTATTGCCGGGTAATGCCGCGCCTAAAAAATCGCCGACATTGCCCGACACTTCCAGATAACCATTTTTCATTTCACAGGCGGCGTATAAACCCGCATTGCCTGAGACTTTTATCTCGCCTTTTTTCATGCTCATGCCTAAATACGCACCGGCATCACCTTCAACAGTAATCGTGCCGCCGTCCAGTTCTTTGCCGATAAAATCCAGCTTTTCAATGCTGTTTTTAATGACAATGTTTTGCGCGTCTGAGCCGTCGATAGTGAACAATTCATCGACACGAAATTTACGTTTGCCGCTTTGTAATTCCTGCGCGGCAATGTCGGCAATACTCAAACCCTGTAACGTTTGACACACTAACGGCGACATATCGACACGTTGCACAGGTTGCGTTTTCAACGTAAAAGTTAATGCGCTCATGCCATAATCTCCTGTAAATGAAAGTGGAACGGCCCTAGTTTACCGCCGTAATTACCCGCGCTGATGCGTTCAATGCCCTCTGCCGCGCCCAAATCACACACCGCCTGTATGCCGACGCGCATGGCATTATCAATATCTTCTTTGGTTAAACCGTCAATGACGATTTCCATCACTGATTCAATATTGGGCGATAAATCGGTTTTAGTTGCGCCTTTCAAAGTCGGGCAGAATGCGTCATTGGTCGAAGCATTCAGGGTTTTGTATTTAGAACCGACTTTAGACCCAGAACGCACTACGCCACCCGGAAACGGCATGATGACATTAGGCATTTTACGCATGGCTTCAATTGCCGCTTCACACGCGGCAAGGGCTTGTGGTTGCGAACGTGCTAAGACCAGAAAGTTACCGCCGCCAACGGCATTAACTTGACCTGTGGTCGCTTCGGTTAAAAATTCGCCGTCCATGACGGGAATGCGCCAATAACGTTTGCCTGAGATTTTTTTGGCAATTTGAAAACCGTCACCAAAATAACGCAGGTTTTTACCCAAGGGGATTTTTATGTCGCTGTCTATGCCTGCAAATAACGCGGTCGTCGGTGCAGTCAATACACATTGTCCCGCACGGGTTTCCAGTTGTTTTGCCAGACCTTTGCCACCCATGGCAAAAATCAATACTGACACCCCTGCCCTGCCGTCTGGGGTTTCATCGGGACTTAATACCCGCTCAATACCTGCTTCACAACCGCAAGCAATAACAGACGTGGCGAACCCCGTCATGGTTTGCGCGGCTATCATTGCCCATTTTGCATTTTGCGCGGTAATAATGGCGCGGGTGGCTTTCATCGGAAAAGCCTCCGCGAAGGTTTCATCAATCGTTACACCGTTAATAATCATAAAATTCCACTCTGTTTAAACTTGTAGTTCCAGCATGACTAGCCATCTATGTGAACCATTCAACCTGCTGACTGTGAACAAGGCTATTTTTTAAAAATCTCGTTCTTAAATTTCTGCCAATATCTCTTAAAGCCTTCCCTATCAATCAAATAATAGATAAACATCAACAACACAGGCCACAAAACAATGAACAATATTTTTGCAATAAGACCAAGAATTTCCATGGTAATCTCCTAATTTTGGGGTTGCGTTTTTGTTGAAGACTTTACTCAGTGCGATGGGTCGTAATGAGGTACGATTCAATAAAGCAATCCCAGCATTTAATCGCTTTGCTGGGATTCGCTTAAACTCATTCAGCCTACGACACTTTTAACGGATGCGCCGTTAAACTGCCGCGTCCGTCTTCGGTCATTTCATCATCACTGATTTTAAAATTGCCCAGCTTCATGGTCAGATAGCGGTCGAAATAGTCTTTTAAGCCTTTTTCAACGGACGGATCAAAGTCAGGTTTCATAACGTGAGTCGTTCCCCATTTGATAGACACTACTTTGCCGTCAACCACCACTAATTGACCGTCTTTAAACACATAGTCAGGTTTTTCAAACATTTTTTGTCTATCAGCATCATTGGTGTAAACGGTAATATCCGCCCAGTTGCCCGCACTTAAACCGCCTCGGTCGTGTAAGCCGATCAGTTTTGCTGCCCCTGCGCGGGTCATGATAGCGATTTCTTGTAACGTGTATTCGCGGTCAATGCTTGCCAGCGTGGTCATTTTTTGCGCTTCGGGATGAATGGTAGACAGCACGTCATTACGGAAGGTTCTATCCATTAATAAGCGGATTAAATGCGGATAGCTGGTAAATGGTGCGCCATTCGGATGGTCAGTCGTTAAGAATATGCGCCAAGGGTCTTCGACTAACAAGAAAGTTTCCAAGCCGATTGCCCATTGCAAGGCATTGACAAAATTTTGATCTTTATATTTGAACGGCACAACGCCGCAACCTGCATCACACTCAATATCCATCGTCACCCATTTATTGGGGCTGGCGAATTTATTGTTGGCGTGTTGGCGCATACTGTCACCTGATGCGGTGACGGTTTGCCCGAACAGAATCTGCCCTACGTCGATAGTGATGTTTTTGTTGCGATTCACTGCTTCGGCAATTTGTGCCGCGCCTGAGGAGAATTTTAAATCGCCTTCCGTACCGTAGCTGTGGAACTGGATATGCGTTAAGTGCATTGGCAAGCCGCCGATACCTTGAATGGTGTCCAACGTGGTTTGCATATTGCCCGGTACACCCAGATTACAACCGTGAACGTGTAACGGATGATGCACGCCCAGTTCTTTTACCGCTGTGGCTAACACCTGCAAAATATCACGCGGAGTCACACCGTAATGACTGTTTTGTTCGTCTAAATCTAACTGACGCTGGTTGAATTTAAACGCATTAATACCACCCGGATTAACCACTTTAACGCCGATGGCTTTCGCAGAGTGCATCGTCCACGCGACATAATCATTAATAGCTTTCTGGTCTTTTTTGGCGGTAAGCAGTCGCAGTAAATAATCATCACTGCCCAGCATTACATAACCGCCTTTGTCTAATATGGGAATGTCCGCCATTTCCATGTGCGCCTGACGGGCGTTAATCGGTAATACCGCAGGTTCAAAACCAGCGGTATAACCCATTTCCGCGTAACGATAGCCCGTCACAAAGCTGCTGGGCATCGCATGACCACACCCTGAGCGGGTAATATCGCTACGGTGTACGGGGTCTTGTCTGTGGTCTTCGGGGAGTAAAATTCTGGCAATGTTGCCTTTACCGCCGCCGATGTGCGTGTGCATATCAATTGCGCCCGACATAACCACCTTGCCTTTCAAGTCGTATTCTTTATCGACTTTAAAATCGCCATTGGGTTTATTGACGATACGTCCGTCTTCGATATAAATATCTTGTTGTTGTCCGTCTATGCCGCTGGCAGGGTCGTAGACTACGCCGCCTGTGAGTTTTATTAACATGGTGTTTCCTTAAAACTTATCGTAGGTTGGGGTGAGCCTCAAGCGAACCCCAACATTGATGTTGATGAGTTGGGGTTCGCTCACTCACCCCAACCTACATAATTACATTGCCTGTTCAATAGCGTTGAGTACATCCCCCGTACTGGGCAATCCTGAGTCTCTGAGTTTTTTCAGACGTATCGCGACTACGTTATCCATACGGTAGGCGTGACCTGCGTGGTCTATTCCAGGTGTACCGACGGGGATAAAGACATCGGGTTCTTTGGCAAAGGTCATGCCTGAGCGTCCGATAACAATCGTCGGTAAATCGGTTGCAGGTGGTACGGAGTTGACGTTAAACGCTTGTACCCAGACGAGAGCGTCGGCTTCACCGTCTACTAATAACACATTGGTGTCATTTAAAAACGGGTCGTATTCTGGATAACCACGACTGAAACGGGTTCTGGCAGGGTAGCCTGTTGTCCAGCCACAGACTTGGTTGGCGGTTTGGTCGCCTTCTTTACCTGCTAGCGGTAAACCTGAACAGCGGGTGGTGTTGTTTAGGTCTTTTATCATTTCGGACAGCGTTTGTACGGTCAATTCCGCTTGACGGTAAGCTAACGCGCCCGCTGCCCACGTTACTACGCCGTATTTTGCGGCTTTGAGTGTGTCGGCAATGGTTTGTAAATCAGCAACGGAGATACCGCACACGGCAGTAGCGCGTATCGGACGACCTTTAACCAAGGCTCTTAAGACGGCAATCACTTCGGGTAAATCTTCAACAGCGCATTCTAAAACGCGGGCTTTTGTGCCGTTGGGTGAAGTGGATAAATCGCCAGAGGGAGCTTTGCCTAAATAAATAATGTCGCGTTGGCTGGTGTCTTCCATAAACATCGCTTCGGTATTCCACAGATAACGCTCAAAAAAACGTGGGGCAAAGGCTTCTAAATCGGTGCCGACGACCAGCAACACGTCACAACGGTTTTTAACTTCGGCGAGTGTGGTATTCATCCAGCCTGAATCTTGCAGGGCTAAGAAATTATTACGCGCACCTGTAAAATTCATGTTATCAACCACCGCGCCGATGCGGTCAGCCAAGGCGAGTAAACCGCGCATTCCATTGACATCGGTAGCACAACCGCCAATCACGGGAAGCTGAGTGTTTTTTAACAGACTTGCCGCGTGGGCAACGGCTGCTTGCAAACTGACCGCTTGCCCTGCTACGCGCGGACTGGTGTCGGTGATGGCTTGTTCAAACATCGGTGTATTTACTGCGCAGCCACCACCAAGCAGCTTTATTGTGATGCCGTCAACTTGAATGCTCAAGTCGTCGGTGCCGATGCCGCAAAAAGGACTGGGTACTTCGGTTATTTCAATCATGGTGCTTGCCCTGTGTGAGTCACTGTAATGTATAAGGATATTATGACAAATGCGCGTGACATAAGCACACAATCATTCTGTAAAAGACAGTCGGGCTTTACCTGAGAGCAGGCACAGCCCGAACTTGACAAGAATTTGCGGTATTTTGCGGATTAGCTGTTTCTATGCCAGATTTTACCCAGCCACGATTGCTTTTCCCATGAGCTTTTAACGCCCTGACTGAGCAGAAAAGGGCCGTATAATTTATCTTCGTAAAGAATATGATGCTCTAACCATTTTTTCAAAAACATTAATAATTCGGTGTTAACGGTGGCTTCACCCTGCTTGATTTTTTTCTGAATATCCAGCACCTGCGCTTTTAACTCGTCATGATGATGAGTGTGTGATTCTGTACCAGGGTAGTGAAAAATACGGAACAAACTTTCTTCCACCGCAAAATGAATCACGGTATATTCAATCAGTTCGTGTAAAATTTCATCCATTACAGTGGCATTGGCTTGATGCACAATGGTTTCATCAAACAGACGATTAATTAAATTAACCAACACCTTATGTTGTTCATCAATTTCTTCGATACCCACGCTTAATTCATCGGTCCATTCTACAAACGGCTTTGTCATTGCTCTACTCCTTACCTTGTTAATAAAGTGATTGCTGCCATTCGGGCAACGTTCAAAGGGTAGCGCATTCAAGACGAAGTTACACTATAAAATACCATTAGTTTTTTAATTTTTTAAAGGCAAATTACCTATGTTAGACCCTCGATTATTTAGAACTGAATTAGATTTTGTTAAGGCACAATTAGCACGGCGCAACTTTGCGTTTGATGCCGATGCGTATATTGCATTGGAAACCCGCCGTAAAGACGTGCAGGTTAAAACTCAGGAATTACAAAATCAACGCAACAGCAATGCCAAAGCCATCGGACAAGCGAAAGCGAAAGGCGAAGATGTACAGCCGTTGATGAATCAGGTTGCTGCGTTAGGCGATGAATTAAAAGCCGCTGAAACCGAATTAACCCGTATTCAGGCAGAGATGGACAGCATCATGTCGGGCATTCCTAATATTCTGGATGAAGCCGTGCCTGCGGGTAAAGACGAAGAATCCAATTTAGAAATCAGCCGTTGGGGTGAGCCGCGCCAGTTTGATTTTGAAGCTAAAGATCATGTTGATTTAGGTGCGCAACTGAAAGGCATGGATTTTGAACTGGGCGCGAAAATCACAGGCAGTCGCTTTGTGGTGTTGAACGGCGCACTGGCAAGATTGCAACGCGCGATTATTCAATTAATGCTCAATACCCATACCGAAGAACACGGTTACACGGAAACCTATGTGCCGTTTTTAGTCAATGCCGATAGTTTGCGCGGTACAGGGCAATTGCCAAAATTTGAAGCGGATTTATT
Source organism: Methylococcales bacterium (assembly GCA_030654015.1). Classification (GTDB taxonomy): domain Bacteria; phylum Pseudomonadota; class Gammaproteobacteria; order Methylococcales; family Methylomonadaceae; genus UBA4132. Next base: position 61,263 of record JAURYI010000108.1, read on the forward strand.
CAAAGCCAGTTCTGATCCTGACTTGTATTTGATTCCCACTGCCGAAGTGCCTGTGACTAATATTGTCCGTGATGTGATTATTGAAGCCAAAGAATTGCCGCTGAAATTCGTCTGCCATAGTCCGTGTTTTCGTAGCGAAGCGGGCGCGTATGGACGTGATGTGCGCGGCATGATACGTCAGCATCAATTTGAAAAAGTGGAAATTGTGCAGATTGTGAAACCTGAAGATTCAGCGCGAGTCCATGAAGAACTCACCGCTCATGCGGAAACGATTTTACAAAAACTCAATCTGCCGTATCGTCGGATGCTGTTGTGTGCAGGTGATACGGGCTTTTCATCGGCTAAAACCTACGATTTGGAAGTCTGGCTACCCGCACAGGGCGTGTATCGTGAAATTTCATCATGCAGTAATTTTAAGGATTTTCAGGCGCGTCGTTTACAGGCACGGTGGCGCAATCCAGAAACAGGCAAACCTGAGCTGGTGCATACGCTCAATGGTTCAGGCTTAGCGGCAGGTAGAACCCTGATTGCCGTGATGGAAAATTATCAGGATGCCGACGGACGCATTCATATACCAGAAGCGTTATTGCCTTATATGGGCGGCTTGACGGTCATTTCTTAGATAGTAACTGGAGTGCAGGCTTTGCCTGCAAATGCAAGCTCTGCTTGCACTCCACATTATCATCGTTCCAACGTTCTGCGTCACTGCCATTAAGTTAAGGATTTTTCCGTTCGCCCTGAGCCTGTCGAAGGGTGAATGGAAAAATCCGAAACCCCGAAGTTAAGCCGTTCATGGTTCGACTGTTCGACAAGCTCACAGCTCACCACGAACGGCTTAACTTAATGGCAGTGACGCTCTGCGTTGGAATGCAGCCGTTGACGCTCCAGCGTCTTCATTGTTTAAGCACACATATCAATAAAACATAATCTGGAACGAGGACGCTGGAGCGTCCTCTTGAGCATTCCTTTGCTGTGCGTTGGAACGATAAAAAACAAAGGTAAACAAAATTGCCAAATAATAACAAATATGTTATTTTTCGCTTATGAACTATACCATCACCTACTACAGCGAAAGCGTTCAAGAAAGCGTTGAATCACTGCCTAAAACCTTGCAGGCGCATTACCTCAACTTGACTGACCGCATGGTTAGTTATGGCGCATATCTTGGCGAACCTCATACTAAAGCATTAGGTAATGGTCTTTTTGAATTGCGTTTGAAAGGTTCTGAGGGTATTGCGCGAGTTTTTTACTGTACCTTGGTTAATCGCCGTATCATGATGCTACATAGTTTTGTTAAAAAGACTCAAAAAATCCCGCTGCGTGAATTGCGAATTGCTGAAAGCCGTTTGAAGGAAATTAAAAATGCTAACACATGAAGAATTAAAAGCTAAGTTACTGTCAGATCCCGAAGTTAAAGCGGAATATGACCGTATTGAACGCGAAGAAATGCCGATGCTTGATGCTATTTTGTCAGCGCGTAAAGAAGCGGGTTTAACTCAAGCACAAGTAGCCGAACGAATGGGGACTAAAGCGACTGCTGTCGCACGATTAGAAGCCGCTTTAGTTTCTGGTAAGCATTCGCCCAGCATTGCGACGTTGCGCAAATATGCTAATGCCTTGGGTAAACAATTGGATGTTAGATTTTTGTAGCCCGTTTAGAATGTGTCAGACACTTTGTGTAAATAGTTATTTATTACCCTTTGATTTTTCTGGGCTTTCTCGCTTTTTCTGTTTCCATGAGTGGCGCGGTGAGTTGTTGGTACTTCTCAAACAAAAACGCCACCCGTGCCGCATCATCTTTGCCGCCTTTGTAAGCGTAAGCGGCATCAACGGCTTTATCGAGGGCGTTATGGGCTTTGAGCAAATCAGCGGGCATATTGCCAGCGGCGTAGAGCGTGGCGAGTGAGTATTTTTGCCCTTGCTCAGTACAGTGCTTTTCTTCGGCTTTGCGGGCATCGAGTATTGCTTGTGCGGCTTTTTCTATTTTGGAATCCAAACTCATGAGTTTGGACTCCCTATCAATATCGGGAAACGGGAAGTTGTTGTAAACGATGGTGTTTGAATAGCGGTAATCGCTTTTTAGTCGTCCGCACACCGTTCGCATCCACGCATTATGAAAACTTGACGATAATAAGCCGAAATCGTATAGGCTGGCATTGGGGAGCATGAAATTAGCATCACCACAAATCACGTCAGCTTCAAAATAACCGATAGGAACAAATTTTCGTTGCTCAGAAGATACACGCGGAATTAATAAATATGGCTGGTCAGTTTGGCGAATTTTTTGAAATAAATACGGTGTAGCGACATCTTTTTGAGTTTCTTTATCAGTGCTTGCCGAGCGCATTTTTGTAACGGCTATCATACGCCGTTGAATTTCTGGCGAGTTAATGCGGTCGTGTGCAGTGCTATCTTTTAACCATAAACAATAACGCGGTAAGTTGTTAATAAACTCTTCCGAACCTAGAAACAGACGAATGTACTTAGAAGCAATCGGGTCATTTTGACGAATACTATCGGCTTCCGCTTGTGATAACAGTAAATTGCCGCCCTCGGTGGGTTTACTACCGTTGGTCATTTCAGGTGCGTTAGGACTTAATGGCTTGGTACGTTTATCAATCAACACCGTGGGCGCGTCCACTAAATACGGATTGATTTGCGTGGCTTTAATTTCAATGGGTTCGCCTTTGATGTTGTCGCCATAATCAAACAAACGACAAAAAGTGGGAGCGGATTTATCCGCGACTTTCGCGACTAAAGTCGCTCCCACGTTCGCACAATGAAACCCCATAATCACACAATGCACCGCCGCTACGCCGCGCCCTTCATTGCTCCATTGAAAAGTACGATGCGCAAAATGCAGTTTGATGTTGAGCTTCAACAATTCCGACCACAATAACGCGACTTGTCCGCCTTGCGTTAAGCTGTTGGTAGAGACAAACGCGACAGGCACAGACGGATTGGCTTGAATGTAACGCGCGGCTTTAATGTGCCACGCGGCGACTAAATCCAACACGCCCGCGCCTTTTATGCCTTGAAAAATAACGGCACAATCGGCTTTCTGTTCTTTAGTTTGAAAGTTGCTACCGACAAACGGCGGATTGCCCATAATAAAACTGCATTCTTTAGGATTAATCACCGTTGCCCAGTCGGTTTGTAAGGCATTAGCACAGACAATATTGGCTTTTTTCACTAAGGGAATGCGGTTGTAATAGTTGCCTAATTCCTGAACTTTTAAATTCATTTGATGATCGACCAGCCACATTGCCAATGTCGCAATATGCACCGCGCTTTCATCGATGTCTATGCCGTGAAATTGATGCACGTTACACAAAATCAGGGTATCAACATCAATTTGCGTGGTGAGTGATTTACCGAATTGCGCCTTGATAACATCCAGTTCCAACAAGCGCAATTCACGATAAGCAATAATCAAAAAATTGCCGCACCCGCAGGCAGGGTCAAAAAAATTCAACCCCGCTAATTTGTTATGAAAGGCGGTTAATCTGGGTTTACTCTTGCCGATTTTTGCAAATTCAGCGCGTAAATCATCCATGAATAAGGGATTGATGGTTTTTAAAATATTTTCTTCAGAGGTGTAATGCGCGCCAAACTCACGGCGTTTTTTGGTTTTCGCGGTGGCGGCTTCATCATCAAAGTGCATAATCGCCTGAAATAATGAACCGAAAATGGCGGGGCTAATTTCGCTCCAGTCCAGTTCCGCGCATTCAATCAAGGTGTTGCGGGAGGATTCATCAAAATAACAAGCGTCTAACGCGCCTTCAAATAATGAACCGTTGATATACGGGAAGGCTGCTAAATGTTCGGGTAGATTTTTCAGGCGTTTTTCGGGGGCGCGGTTAAGCGTTTTAAACAGTGTGTCTAGTTTTTCATGACAATCTGTGCCGTCGGCTTTGGTGTAGTTTTTCAGGTAAGCTAAAAATAATTGTTGGTTTTCACCGAATAAACCCGTGTCTTCGGCAAACAAACAAAACAGCAGGCGGACTAAGTAGTTTTCTAGGTCTTTGCCGTTATAACCTGTGATTTTTATGGCATCGTGCAAGTCTGCCATTTTTTCAGCCGCTTCTTTGTTGATGCGTTCTTGTTTTTCAATGGCAAGTTTTTCATAACCTGCTAAAAATTTAAACTGTTCAATGTGTTGCGGTAAGTCAGTCAGTTTGATTTTTAACGGTTCGGCGTGGGTGTCTAAATCGTATAAATGCAGGTGTTGAAAGTCGCTGATTAAGACACAGCGCGGTAGTTCTTCATCTTTTAAATGGTGAAAATACTCGGTTGCCTGTTGGTAGGCTTTGTCCAAGTCCTTACCCGCTGATTTCATTTCAATCAGCAACAAACTGGGAATAAAACCATCAATACGCCCTTGTTTACCGCCCAGTTTTTTAACCCGTTTTTCAAACGATACAAAGCGACGATGATTCAGCCCGAAAATAGCACATAAACCGCGCGTAAAATCTTGCGCCTCACCCATTTCATAAGTGGAATCTGCAAATTCTTTGGCAAACTTGGCGGCGTTATTTCTTAGGGTTTCAATGGTTATCATAAGTCAGGTCTGTTTAAATGAAGTGAGTTTAACGCATAAAAAAACCCGTCAGGTTTTAAACCTGACGGGTTTAAAGTCTAGCGTACCGTGCTGTTATTGCAGAACTTCTAACTGTACTCTGCGGTTATTAGCACGACCTGCCTCCGTCTCATTGGTATCAATAGGACGGGTTAAGCCGTAACCATGCGGAACCAGTTTATGCGGCCCGCGAATCCGTTTGTTCAGGTAATCGGCTACTGCGTTAGCACGACGTACTGAGAGCTTCAGGTTATGTGCCGCTGATGCGGTGTTACTGGTATGCCCTTGCACTTCGATGGTCAGATTTGCAAAGTTGGCGGTAATATCAGTCGCCAATTTATCCAGCAACGCGAAGTATTGTGGTTTTATTTCACTGCGATCATTATCAAACTTCACGTCCACAATCCAGCAACCCAATCTATTAACAGGTGTGCCTTTGATAGTGTTAGGGCATTTATCATTACAATCGTTGACTCCATCACCATCGGAATCAAGTTGTGAACAGTCTATATTAACAGCGGGCGGCTTGGGCACGGGTGTTAATAACAAGGCTCTGACAAAATCTTTCATGCCATCCGTTGTGGATACTCTTTCTGCGGTGACACTATACGGCTGACCGCACGCTGCTGCACTAGCAATTTTGGTCAGTTCAACCAATTCATCTCTGCCGGATTCTTCACTTTCTTGACCTGTCCAGACGTTATATACGCACAATCTGTCGCCGTATTTTTGCTTTAAGGCGGCTACCGCTGCGTCGCCTTTTGCACCTAAGGAATAAGTGGAATCCAGCAATCCATCGCTGACAATCAACAATGAAATATTGCCTTTAGTGCCTGATAAATCGGCATCTGTTTTATCAAGAGCTTCTGTAATATGTGAGCGGCCATGAGAACAGGCGATAGTATCTACTGCGGTATTAAACGCCTCTTTTGAATAAGAGGTGGGAGCTTGATGCAGATAAGTATCGCCCGTCTGGTCACAGTATCCGTAACCGAAACTGCGAATACTGGTGGTAATGGGTTTTAAGGAAGAGGCGGAATCAGCAATCGTTTGGTTGATTCTGTGCAGAACTTCTCTTTGCACTTCCAGTTTGTTCGGCAGGTTATTGGCTTTATAGCCTGCTTCACCCTCATAATCTTCGGTTGTTGATGACGAGGCATCAAACACCACAAACAGATTGTTTGCTCGCTGCACATAGTTACCCGAAGTGATATATGGCGTTATACTGTCAACTTTAACCGCATTGAAGACAGTTTTATCTTGCAGAACATCCATCGTGGTCGTTGACACTGCGCAGCCGGACAGCACCAAAATAGTACTAATAATGGCTGTTAAAAAGGTTTTTCGCATGGTAAATACTCCATAAGTTAATAAATCGACACGATAAAACAATCTGTTTTAGCACCGAACACTGCTTTGAAGTCTAGCACTATCTTATTTAATTTAAATAGCTAATGTATCTTTAATCTGTAGCATGGAATAATAAGCCCTATTAATACCAGCGACATTCGCTCACGAACCTACTATCAATACTACAATCATGACGACAACAACACGATTTGCTCCTAGTCCTACAGGTTATCTCCACGTCGGTGGTGCGCGTACCGCGCTTTTTTCGTGGCTTTATGCGCGTAAACATGGCGGTCAATTTATTTTGCGTATCGAAGACACCGATTTAGAACGCTCTACGCAAGAATCGGTCGATGCTATTTTGCAGGGCATGACGTGGTTGGGGCTGGAATACGATCAAGGGCCGTTTTATCAAACCCATCGTTTTGACCGTTACAAGGACATTATTCAGCAATTATTGGATCAGGGAGATGCCTATTATTGCTATTGCAGTAAAGACGAACTGGAGCAGTTGCGTACTGAGCAAATGGCAAACAAAGAAAAACCGCGTTATAACGGTAAATGTCGTGACTTGCCCGCACAACCCGAAGATGAGCGCGAAAGAGTTATCCGTTTTAAAAACCCAACCGATGGCGCAGTCACTATTCCCGATTTGGTCAAGGGTGACATTGTGGTCGGCAATAAAGAACTGGATGATTTGATTATTGCGCGTGGTGATGGCACACCGACTTACAATTTAACGGTCGTGGTTGATGATATGGATATGCAGGTGACGCACGTTATTCGTGGTGACGATCATATCAACAACACACCACGACAAATGAATATCCTCAAAGCCTTAAACGCGCAATTACCCAAATACGCGCATTTACCGATGATTTTAGGCTCAGATGGCGCACGTTTATCCAAACGTCATGGTGCGGTCAGTGTCATGCAGTTCCGTGATGATGGTTATTTACCCGAAGCCTTGTTGAATTATCTGGTGCGTCTGGGCTGGTCGCATGGCGATCAGGAGATTTTTTCGATTGATGAAATGATTGAATTTTTTGAACTGGACAATGTGAACGGTTCAGCATCCACGTTTAACATGGAAAAGCTGTTATGGCTCAACCATCACTACATCATGCACAGCGACCCTGCGCACGTTGCGCGGCACTTAAGCTGGCATATCGGGCAACTGGGTATAGATCCGACGGAAGGTGCGGATTTGGTTGATGTCGTTAAAGCACAACGCGAACGCTGTAAAACGCTGGTAGAAATGGCGGCGGCAAGTGTTTATTTCTATAAAGACTTTGATAGCTACGACGAAAAAGCCGCAAAAAAGAACTTTACTCAGGGTTCAGATGAGGTATTGGCAAAACTGCATGAGGAGTTTTCTGCCGTTACTTACTGGAATGGCGAAATTTTACATCACGTTGTACACAATGTTGCCGAAACGCTGGAACTGGGCTTGGGAAAAGTAGCGCAACCCTTGCGTGTCGCGGTGTGCGGCTCTGCTGTGTCACCTGCTATTGATGTCACTTTAGCGTTATTGGGCAAAGAAAAAACCCTGAATCGCCTGCAAAAAGCCATTAAACACATCAAAGCGACAAATAAATAGTAGACAGAAGCGGCAAATGGCGTATAATACCCGTTCTTTACAGCGGGGCCATAGCTCAATTGGTAGAGCGCAACACTGGCAGTGTTGAGGTCAGCGGTTCGATTCCGCTTGGCTCCACCAAAAAGTAAAAGTGTTATAAAAATAGTTTTAGGTCCCCATCGTCTAGCGGCCTAGGACACTGCCCTTTCACGGCGGTAACAGGGGTTCGAACCCCCTTGGGGACGCCAACTATTTTACTAAGTGGCACAGCAGTATTTTTCAGCGTCAGTCATTATTGACTGATTAGGTCTGACTAAACCAGTTTTAGTCCCCATCGTCTAGCGGCCTAGGACACTGCCCTTTCACGGCGGTAACAGGGGTTCGAACCCCCTTGGGGACGCCAAATAATAGAGGGCTATCAATTGATAGCCCTTTTTTATGCCTGTCGATTTCATCCATGCGTAAAATCATCTATCGTCGTGTGCTATCTTGATTATAATCATACGTTCAAATCCACACACTGATTGACCATGCAACCGCGACTATGAGCGATCCAGCCCAACAACTCTTGCGCCAACTGATTTGTGATTACGGCATTGACCTTGCCCGCGATCCGCAAAGACTGAACGCGCTCTTAAAAGACCATGCACGCGGACAATTCAAACGAGAAATTTTTTTATGCGTACAGGCGGCACGCGAAGGCATTGTATTGGATCTGCAAAATAACCAGCACCTGCCGTTAGACGCGCTGTCTATCCGTCTTATCAAGCAACTACAGGAAGATTATGGTCTCGATAATCAAGCCGCACACTGGACGATAACCGCGTGGCTTGCCGCGCTTAATTTAAGCAATACACTGCCTGTACCCGTAACCCCTGCGCCCCTTCCTGTCATTGTACCAACACCCGTTCCACCTGCCATACCTGCGTTGACAGGTATCAACACGCCCTCACAAACCAGTCCGCTCACAAGAGTACAACCCTCGCAGGATGATACCGATCTCACCATCCTCATTGAAGACAGTCTCGCGTGGTTTAAAAGTCTGCTGGGCTGGCAGCAACACTATATGAATAATGGTGACGGCACTGTCACGGATACTCGAACCGATTTACAATGGATGCGTTTTTCTCTGGGGCAATACTGGGATGGTAAAACCTGTGCTGGTAGAGCGATTGAATGTACGCTACAAGAGGCATTAACTGCTGTTCAGCAACTCAATAACAACAGAAGTCTTAATTGCGGCTACTCTGATTGGCGCATTCCCACTTGGGATGAACTGAACAGTATTCGCGGAAAAGGTGCTAAGGTCATTGATACAAAAGCCTTTCCTAATACGCCCGACAGCCGCTTCTGGACAATAACAGAAAGCACCAGCCTTGATTTAACAGGATCAACCGATAAACGCTTTTATACCGTCAACTTCAATCGTTTCAACTCCCATTACTCCTTTGGAACCGCTCTGGCATACGATATAAAATATACCCGCTTGGTGCGCGTGTAATAAATCCTCTGTTCCAGCCTATAATCGCTTAAACACCGCCTTCAACTGAGTTAATCATTCATCATGAACAATCAAGTGCGACAACATTTATTTCAAGTGATTAATGACTACGGCATTGATGTTGCCAAAGATTTACGACGATTAGAATCCTTACTGAAAGATTACACACAGGGGCAATACAAACGGGAAGTTTTTTTGTGCGTACAAGCAGCGCGAGAAGGCGTAATAGATGCTTTGCTGAACAATAAACACCTGCCCTACGAAATGCTGGCGGCGCGTTTAACCAAACAACTGCATGAAGATTATGGGCTGGATTTACACGCCGCAAAATGGGCAGTAGGCAGTTGGGTGGTGGTGCTGGGTTTAACCAAAAAATTTCCAGCTCCAAAACCGCCCGTTATCACACCGCCTCGTCATCTAAACCCTTCACCACTGACGCAAACGCCGCCAATAAAGAGCCAACCGACACTCACACACCACAAGCCGATTGTGGTACAAAAATTAGTGGCTAATCGCTATTCGGATCAGAATGACGGCACGATTGTAGACACAAAAAAAAATTTACAGTGGATGCGTTTCGCGCTGGGGCAGTCATGGAATGGCAAAATCAATCTCAGCGAAGCCAAGCGATACAACTGGCAGGAAGCACTGAATGCCACCGATGAACTCAATCAGACAGGCGGCTTTGCAGGTTATACAGACTGGCGCGTACCGACCATTGACGAATTAAAGACTCTGATTGAGCGCGGTAAAAAACCTGCTATCAATCACGCCATGTTTCCCGCTACGCCGCTGTCCTTATTCTGGTCATCCACCGTAGCGGTCAATGTCAATAATTCCGCGTGGGCGGTGTATTTTTATGGCGGCAGTGCCTATTGGTATGGCAAAACCAGTTATTATTATCTTCGGCTGGTGCGGGATTAAAAGGATGGAAGTTGATATAAAAATCAGGCAGTGGTCAATACTGTAGCTGTTTTTTCAGCGAAACCAGCCTCTAGCAATTCAACCTAAAAAGCGTACGGCATTGCACTCATTTTTTATCCTCGGTGTTTGGTAAAAAATCAGCGTTTAATGTTTGTTCTAATGTCCAAGCGCACACCGTGGGAAACACGTTTTCATCTATCCCTGTTTCCTTGACTGCTTGGATAACGGCAAAAGGATAATTTTCTAAAAAACAGCTGTCTATTTCACGTTTTAAACTTGGGTTATCACGAAGTATTTTAATAATGCGCAACCGCTGTTCTTTAATCGTCAGCTCCCAACTTTTACCGCGCCTTACGGGTTGATATTGCCATTTAAGCAAATGCGTTATTAATACTGTCAGGCGGCTTTCCAATGCCCTTTTTTCGCTTCTGCCCATTGCTTCCACTTCCTCTATCAGATTTTCAATATCTACGTCTTGCCAGTCTCCAGCTTTCAAAAGCTCCGCCTGTTCCACTGTCCAGCCGTAATAGTCTGATTGGTAATTAATCATCTCTTCGCCCCTAGGGTTGTCTGGTATTTTTGGTCGTTTTTTAGCACTGGTATTTTGTCAATACCCTTCCAGCGTTGATGCTTCATTCTGTGCCGTAGCGGCTGGTGAGTGACTTGGAATACACACCTGCGTTGGTATTCCATCATCTCAATCTATCAAAAAGCACTCAAGGTTTATACCCAGTCGTATTAAATCTAACGCTTACCCATCACATCAAGATAAACATCCAACGTACGCTGGGCAATATCGTTCCAATCATATCGCTGTGCTACCCAAGCGCGACGTGCTTCTCTGTCTTCCAAGGTCAACGACCGTCCGACAAAATCGCGGATTTTTTCTGCCAACATTACCGCATCACCCATAGGAAAATACTGCTCTTCTGGCAAACCGATTTCTACATTCGCCGATATATCACTGGCAATCACAGGCAAGCCATAACTCAATGCTTCCAACATCGCAATCGGCATTCCTTCATGTGACGACGGCAAAACAAATAAATGCGCATGAGCAAATAATTCACTCAAGCTCAAGCCGCTTTGAAAGCCCGTACACAAAACATTCGGTGTGTTTTCAATCGCCGCTAATACGGAATGCGTATAGGCATTAGGATGGTCTGCTGCACCAACAATGACTAACTTCCATTCATCAGGCAGATTCGCTAAACGAAACGCCTCGATTAAATCCAGATGGCGTTTTTCGGCAACTAAACGACTGACTAATAAAACGTATTTTTCAGGTTGCAATCCAAATTGTTGCAAACTGTCGATACTGGAAGGCAATTCAGGCAACGTCACGCCATTGGGAATTAATGTACTCTGTGCATGATGTTTATCAAAGTTATGCTGTTGCAGACGTTTAGAAATAACAATGCTGGCATTGGAGCAACGCATTCCGAAAAATTCACCTGCTTGCAGAACGATTTTCGCCAATCGCCCCCAACTGTCACGCTCATAATCAATGCCGTGTGTGGTCATGATTACTTTTAACCCCAGCAAACGCGCCAGCGGTGTCCAGAACGCAGGCCCCATTGATTGAATATGCAGAATGTCGGGGCGGTTTATAAGACCTGCATACAACACTCCCACCAAGCTATGCAAAATAGTTTCCAAGGATTTGGTGCGCGGCGACCACAGATTATGAAAGCGCACGCCACGCCATGACTTGCCTATCTCTTTAGGTTGATAAGGTGAACGGGTAATGACATGAATATCACAGCCTAACTCGACCAGTATCGGGCAAATATTTTCCGCATGAACTTCAACACCGCCCTGCACATGAGGAAAACCGCGCAAGCCCATCCACATCACGGATAATTGCTTACTCACAATCAACCCCCATACTGCGATATAACTCAATCAACCGCTCCCGATACCGCGCGGCAGTAAAATCCTGCTCTACCCATTGTCGTCCTGTTTTACCCATTGCCAATACTTCGGCATCGGACATCGCACTAAATTCGCGTAGTTTGACCGCTAACGCTTCCACATTGCCACTGGGAAATAATGCTCCTGTTTCACCCTCGCGCACCAGCTCAGGAATACCGCCAATATCGGCACCAATCACAGGACGTTCTAAGGCGTAGGCTTCCATCACACTCATCGGTGCATTTTCATACCATTCTGAGGGCAGTACCATCGCTCGTGCCGCACTGATAGTATCCGTTAATGCCGCCCCTGTTTTGTAGCCTAAAAATTCAACATCCGCATTCAGGCTTTGAGCAAGCTGGCGTAATTTTTCTTCTTGCGGGCCTGTACCGACAATCCAGCCTTTCACACCCGCCAAGGCAATGGCACGAATAAAAGTCGCCAAACCTTTTTCCGGTCCCAAGCGTCCGAAGTAGATAAATTCCTTACCCACCTTGTCGTGCGGCACAAATTCACGCGCATCAACGAAATTAGGAATATAAACAAATCGTTCACGCGGCCAACCCCATTCGACCATTTTTTCTAAATAATAGCGGCTAGGTGTCACAAATTTATCCACGTCATTCGAGTAACTGCCCAGCAACCGCTGAATGGCAGTCTCCACCATAATGACCGATGATAATAACCGTGATTGCTTAATACACTTGTGTATCGCCACGTTCCAAATCTTGCCACCTTTACACCGCTCACAAATACCATCATGCGTCAGCATTTCATAAGACGGACAGGCAACTTTTAAATCATGCAGCGTCAATACGGTAGGAATGCCCATTGCTTTGAGCTTGCCAAAAATAGCAGGTGAAATGTGATGATAGATATTATGAGCGTGAGCGATATTAGGCTGCACTTTCGTGGCTAATTCAGCGATTTTTTTCCGCGCTTCAAAGGAATAAATGATTTTTGTGGTGTTGGTGATTTTCTGCGCCAGTGAATAATCCCGCCCGAACTCTATTTCCTCAACAAAATAATCCTGCCACTCAGAGGCTAAATTTTGCGGATGCTGCATCGCAAAAGGCACAACCCGCCAACCAATTTCTTCAAACAACCGATTCTGCTCTAAAAAAACGACTTCTGCACCACCACGGCGGTAGTAATAGTTGTTGATGGATAATAACGTCGGCATATTGGTTTCCAATGTAAAAGGTTAATGGTTTACAAGCTGTTTAACGGCACAATTTTATACCGTACAATCAATTTGTAGCTAATTCAAAATAAGTGGTCGGTGTCGTGCTGAACTTTGCCAAATCCAGCTCTATGTATAGCGTGTTAGCTGTCGTTTTGTCTATCGGTAATTCAACACCGCGCTGCCCGTTTAATGTGAGTGCATATAAGTGTAACGCGGCGGTATTGCTGTTGTTCAAACTGAAGGTAATGCGGCTGTTTTTTATCAGTACAGGCAATGTACCCAGATTGGTCAGCTCGCGGCTCTTTGCATCGGCAAAACTCATGCCGCTGTTTCTGGCATCGGTCGCATAAATTAATAACAAATGTTTGCTGTGAGCTAATACCGCACCATCCAACGACGACGCGGCAAACAATGCGGGTGCAGACGCGCTTTTGATAGTCACATTGGCTAATGGCGGCGGCAAGATTGCGCCAAACGCCACTGCTTCGGTGTTAGCGGTGACGACGCTCAACTGTTGATTATGCGTATTAAGCGTAATTTGCCCCGTATCGCTTTGAAAAATGCCATTGCTATCGCTCACGTTGGACTTCGGTAAAATCCCCGTCGCCTTTAAGTTACCGAGCAACTGCTCCCAGTGTTCATCCTGAACTAATCCAGACCAGCTGCGTAGTTTTCTGATCACTTTATCTATGACTGACGGAGCTGAATCCTGAGGCTGTATGACGGTATCAACCTTGCCTGCCGCTTCCTGCCAGCTTAATCCCAAGCCTGTTACCAAGGCGACATTAGTGAGCGCATCAGGCAGTTTACCGATACCTGCCTGCTTATCGAACACATATTCAGGCGTAAGGCGAATATCGACTTTATGCAGTGCGGGATTAACATCCTGTCGGGCAAACAACAACGCGGTCAGTGTTTCCCCTGCCCGTCCAATCGGATCCATACCAATATCAAACGGATGAATGGCTTGCCGCGTGTTAATTTGACCTGCCTTGGCGTAATTCAGCTCAATCGCACCGCTATGGCGGCACAGCATATCCCAGTTCTGCAAACTGCCATACGCCCCCATTGCCAGTCCTGCTTCATAACGAGAGCCATCCCAAAACGGTTGATCGTATTCGCTGATGGTAAACGGTTTAAACCAATAGCGTGAACTTGCCAGATTGCGGATGTATGCCAGTTTATTCAGCAAAGAACTTTCCTGTTTCAGGGTAGAACCTGCTTTAACCCAATCCGAAGGCTCTTCCTGATAATCGTGCATATCCACCCATTCCAACGCAGAGCGTGTCGCGCTGTCCTGTAGATTCGACCAATTATCATAAGCACTTATCAACCCCTGATAACCCAAGCCGCGCACATAAGCAGTCATCCATTGCAGGGTATTTTTTTGCATTTCATAATAAAAACGCTGACTATCGGCAACACGGACAGAGGCATTCCAGTCGCGTCTCGGCACATTCACAATACCCTTTGCAGGCACTGACTTGCCCCATGCCGCCATTGCGGTGTCGATAGAGCCGTATTTGACCACCAGCCACTGCGTGAATGCCTGATTTAATGGTATTAAATCGGTGTTATCGGAGGGTGATAAATTGACAATATGATTCAGACCGCCTTCATTGACTAAAATAACGCCCATTAAGGCAGGGTCTTGTAAAGGTGTCAGTTTGGTGTAAGGATTTTCTTTATTCAGCACCTGCTGGACTAATTTTTGCCAATGCGCTTTAGCTTCCTCATCGACATAAACCCCTAGTTTGAGATTATGTTTTGCTATCCAGCGGTCGTCACCGACATCACCATAAACGCCATTCCAAGAACTCATCGCATCAACCAGCCAATAAACCCCTTCGCGTTTTAACGCTGCCATAAAATAATAGAATCTATCCAGCTGTTCGGGATTAAAATCAAAATCCACAGTGCGCAGCTCCATCAAATCATTCTCGACAAAATGAAAGCGTGCCACGTTATAGCCATGCAAACGCACTTGTCGCGCATAACGGTCGGCGGTAGCGTGATCTGGAAAATCAGACCCTGTACCGTTGGGCTCCGAAGCACAGAAAAACCGCTGTGGCTTATTTGGACTATCCATATACGCTAAATGCCCGTCTGTGCCGCGAATAATGCGCCCATGCTGACCCGCAACACCTGTTTCGACCAATGCGGAAAAATCCAGCGCACTGCCCGCCTGAATGGATAAATCAGTGTCGTTAATCGGCAACCAGTCGGCGGCTTGTTGTTCTGCACGGCACGGATTCATCACACCCGATAACACCAGCAGTCCACCGATGATAATTTTATATCTGTTCATGATGCCGCCTGATTGTTACAGATGCTTAAAAAAACCACTTTCAATCAATACCTCCAGCAATAAAAAAGACCGCCGACAAAAAAAGCCACCACACACAAGGCTTCGCGCAGATGAAGCCTTAGTGTCGTTTTGTTTCAAACCGCCGCCGATAATACTGAAAACCACCAGAACTATGCCTATCATGGTTAATAAAATTTCAATTTCTGACATAGTTTTTCTCCGTTGCATTAATGGTAAGGCTTGATTTTCAGGAACTGCACGACAACATCGAACAGCCCGCGCGTTGTCTTGCCCAATCGGGACGTTTAGCAGCAAACTGTTGTTTATCGGCTTGCTCGTTGTATGGATTACGCAATAAATCCAACAACTCATGTATCTTGGCAAAATCGCCCTGTTCCGCGTCATCAATCGCCAGTTGCGCCAAATAATTGCGTAACACATAAATCGGATTAACCGCATTCATGCCGACTCGTCTGCTGTCATCCGCCACGCCTTCTTGTTGCAGGCGGTGAATATAGTGCGTCAGCCACTGGGTTAAGCGCGCCAGATAATCGGCGGTGAGTTGCTCAGGCACATAATAGGCATCGCTAAGCTGATGGATGGCATCGGCGACGCTTTCCGCCACAGGTAACGTACTGTTCACCAACGCCAGTTTGCGATAAAAAAGGGTCATATCGGTTTCCACTAATGGCAATATCGCCAACAGTTCGCCGCACAGTTGCTCATCAAATGTTGATAAGCCCAGCTTAGCCGCCATCATGGCTTGCCAGCCTTGTTCAAAGGTTTGCTCATACACCGTCAGTGCGGTTTTCAATGGTTCGACCCGTTTAATCAGCGGATATAACGCATTAGCCAACTGCACCAGATTCCAGAACGCAATCGCAGGTTGATTGCCGAAACGATACCGCCGTTCCTCTGCATCTGTGGTATTCGGTGTCCACTCGGGATCATAATTTTCCAGCCACCCGTAAGGGCCATAATCAATGGTCAGCCCCAATATCGACATATTGTCAGTATTCATCACCCCATGCACAAAGCCCACGCGCTGCCACTGCACAACCATCTCCGCAGTACGGCGGCATATTTCAGTAAACCACTGCCCATAAACTTCAATGGACGGTTCGCCCAATTCGGGAAAATCGGTGCGTATGGTGTAATCCGCGAGCGTTTTTAATAACGCCTCATCACTACGCGCCGCTAAAATCTGAAAATGCCCGAAGCGGGTAAACGACGGTGCGACCCGACACACCACTGCACCTAGTTCAGCGCGTGGATTGCCGTCATAAAACATATCGCGCACCACCTGTTCACCCGTCAGCGATAAACTTAACGCGCGGGTGGTCGGAACACCTAAATGGTACATCGCTTCACTGCATAAAAACTCGCGCACCGAAGAACGCAACACCGCCAAACCATCCGAGCCGCGCGAATACGGCGTTGCGCCCGCGCCTTTCAGTTGCAATGCCCAGCGTTCTCCGCGCTGATTAATCACATCACCCAGATTAATCGCCCGACCATCACCCAACTGCCCTGCCCAGTTGCCGAATTGATGTCCGCCGTAACAGGTCGCATACGCCTCCATACCTTCGGCTAAACGATTACCCGCAAATACTTGGGTAAACTCATCGGACACGCACACCTCAGGGCTTAAATCCAATAAATCCGCCACTTCCTGCGCATAAATCACACAGTGCGGCTTAACGACTTGAGTGGGTAACACGCGCGAATAGCACGCGCCGAATACTTGACGGCGGGTATTCAGCGGTTCTTCATCCGCGGGTAAATCGCGAATAAAACGATTATCAAAAGTTAAATCATCGAGCTGGGTTATTTTGGCAAATGAGGTCATGGCAGGGTGCGTATTGATGAATAAATGGCTTTAGCATACACCAAATGACGGCATGACTGACATGATGATGCAATGGAATCAAAAATCATGATTTTTGATTCCGCTACTTCTATTTATTTGGGAATGATTGAAAAATTAGGCTTATTTTGCAAACAGATACTGCACAGTTACATTGGCAGACCAGTCAGGGCTTTTATCAGGTCGTATCGGATTATAGTAACTTTCCGCGCGGATATTAATAGCATCTTTGCCGACAGCCACTACTTTACCAACACCGCCGCCCACAGGTACAGTCCAGCCCTGATTGTTATCCCGATGCCAATTAGCGACTATATCCATATCGGAAAGCACATACCAGCCATCTGACAGATTGTAATTAACAAAGGGTTTCATCTCCATTTGACTGACACTGCGACGGCTGTCATTACCCAATACCGACCAAATTTGTTTGACGTTCAGTCCGAGCGTAAAAGGTTTGGGTTGTGTGACAATCATCGCACTCGGGCCGATACTGAATTTTCCGCTACCCAGTTGCCGCGACCGTCTGTCCTCTATATCAGAAAAAAGTGTATCCGTTGGAAATACGAACGTAGGCCCGAACCCCCAACTGACATTATCAGAACTCACAGGTGAAAAAAGTGACGTAAAAGTTGTATCACCCAAACCCACCGCCCCTGAGCCGGCATAAGGTTCGGGTAGTTGTGCAATACCCTGTATCCCGCCTGAGGTGTCGATGAAGTTTAATGACAGCTGATTAATCATATTCCAAGAGCCTAAGGACACGGGAATAATGGGCTGTATACTGCCGATGGATACGCCGCCATTATCAGCACCGCCATGATAAACATAGTTAAGCGGCACACTGTAATGGGGCGACAGCGGATTTTGCGCTCTGTCGCGAAAGTCATTGATACTATTGCCATTAATTACATTTGCCTGCATGACATCATTGGAAGACGATTCCGCATAACAGGGATTGGTCGCCAATAAAACCACGACAGGGAAAAAATACTTATTAATGTGACTCATAATAATGCTTGTAGTGTTGTTTGTGAGGTCATTTGAACGTATTCAACATAACTTATAATGGTTTTGTTGTAACACTGATTACAGTTGAGAACAAGAAAAAACGAGTAACCTCGCCAGCGCGTCCAACTGGCAGGCGCACACTATCCACAGAACACTTTTTCATATAAACGTCATTTTCCTGACGCAGTTTTGTCATGTTTCGTAGGTATTGTGAGCGGTAATTTACACCTTACGAGAAAGAGTCTTATGTCGATTGATGATCGCGATACCAACACCACGCGCAAGCGTCGTTTTCAAGTCGAAGTGGCAAATGATGCCGCTACGATTACTGCCGCCCAAGCTCTGCGTTACCGCGTTTTTGCGGAAGAAATGGGCGCGGTTCTGCATACGCCTGTTGCAGGTCTGGATATAGATGAACTGGATGCTTATTGCGATCATTTAATCGTGCGTGACAGTAATACCGGGGCTATCGTAGCGACCACACGCTTATTAAGCGACAGAGGTGCGTTACAGGCAGGACGTTATTATTCAGAAGGTGAATTCCATTTAGACGGCGTATTAACACTGTCAGGTCGTTTTTTAGAAGTCGGACGCACCTGTATTGATTCACGCTACCGTGGCGGTGCGCCGCTGGCAATGTTATGGAACGGCTTGGCGGAATACGCAGTAAAAGGCGGTTTTGATTACCTGATAGGTTGTGCCAGTATTTCCCCCGGCCCCAGCGGTTTTGCAGTGGATGCCGTGTATCGTCAAATTGAACCTGAACAATTCGGCTCGAGTGCGTTGGGTGTGATACCGCGTTGTCCTGTACCTGCTTATAAACGTTGTGTGCGTGATGAAAGCAGTATTCCGCCATTACTCAAAGCCTATCTGCGCTTAGGTGCGTGGGTCTGTGGCGAACCGTGCTGGGATGAAGATTTTGACGTAATGGATGTTTTCATACTCCTGCCTTTAAAAGCACTCAGCGCACGCTACGAACAGCATTTTATTGCCCCTAAAAGTATTCACACAGCCAATCATGACCTTGTCTTACCCGCATTGGCATAAAGCCGCTACTATCGTTCTGCTCTTCGGTCTCGGTAGCGCGGCAGCCGCCACGCTACAGCCGCTGTGTCGCCGTCTGCCCAGTCGCCGTATCAATTTACTTCCACCTATGATTCAAGCAACGTGGCTACGCGCCGTGTGTCGCGCCTTGGGCGTACAACTGGCTATTCATGGTACACCCATCACAGGCGGTGCATTATGGGTGAGCAATCATGTATCGTGGCTGGATGTGGTCATATTGGGTGCGGTGCGCCCTGTGGCATTCCTCGCGAAAAGTGAAGTCGCCAGCTGGCCAGTGGTCGGTTTTCTCGGTCGTCAAAGCGGTAATCTATTCATTCGCCGTGGTCATGGCAGTGGTGAAATTACGAACATCATGACGCAACGCTTGCAGTGCGGCGATAGCCTAGTGTTATTTCCAGAAGGTACGACCACACGCGGCGATACCGTGCGGCATTTTCACAGCCGTCTTATGCAGCCCGCCATTTCTGCGGGTGTCCCCGTACAATCCGTGGCTATTTCTTATCAGGGCGCAGCATTTGATGTTGCCCCTTTCGTGGATGATGACGATTTTTTGCCCCACTTGCTCCGCTTATTAACACTACCGCGTATCTGCGTCACCTTGCATTTTGGTGAGCCATTGCTGATGAGTGCAGGCATTCAGCGCAACAGCTTGGCGCGACAGACACACGCACAAGTATCAACGGCATTAGGTTTACAGACAGTCGAATAAGCGAACACCGCAATGCGGCACGATAGCGTATAATGCGCTGATTTTAGCCGCAGTAGCCGCATGAACGCTTCCGATTTAGTACAACAACTCAGCCACCAATTAGCCCTGTGTCTTAATCAGGACAGGCATCATCTAAAACGCCAGTTAGACCGCTTGCGTAGCGAGGTAAAAAAAGGCAAAGACTCACTTGAAGTCTTAAACACCCTCGCCTCGCGCGTGGAAACATCGGTTGCATTGCGTAATAAACGCCTAGCCAGTATTCCGCCGCTTAATTTTCCCGATTTACCTGTCACAGGTAAAAAAGACGACATTGCCGAGCTGATTAAAAACAATCAGGTGCTGATTTTGTGCGGTGAAACCGGCTCAGGTAAAACCACCCAGTTACCGAAAATTTGTTTAAGCATCGGACGTGGCGCGGCAGGTTTAATTGGTCACACCCAACCGCGACGCATTGCCGCGCGTACCGTTGCCGATAGAATTGCCGAAGAATTAGGCGAGCCATTAGGTAAATCGGTCGGTTATAAAATCCGTTTTAACGATAAAACCCATTCGGAATCATTAGTTAAATTAATGACTGATGGGATTTTACTCGCCGAATCACAAAATGATCCTTACCTCAATCAATACGACACCATCATCATTGATGAAGCCCACGAGCGCAGTTTAAATATTGATTTTCTCTTGGGTTATATGAAGTGGCTGTTACCGAAACGCCCTGATTTAAAACTCATCATCACTTCGGCAACTATCGACCCTGAACGCTTCGCCACACATTTTAATAACGCGCCGATTATTGAAGTGTCAGGGCGTACTTATCCTGTGGAAATGCGTTACCGTCCGATTGAACGCGAAACCGAAGACGATGACGACGAAACAGGCGATGAATTACAACACGCCATACTCGATGCTGTTGATGAGCTGTATCGCGATTTACGCGGCGATATTTTAATTTTTCTCAGCGGTGAACGCGAAATTCGCGAAACTACTGATTCGTTAAAAAAACACCATCCCAATCAATACGAAATTCTGCCGCTGTATTCTAAATTGAGTGTCAGCGAACAAGAACGGGTGTTTAATCCCAAAGGCGGCAAGATTCGCATCGTATTAGCCACCAATGTCGCGGAAACCTCGCTCACCGTTCCGGGGATTCGAGCTGTGATTGACACAGGTCATGCGCGTATCAGCCGTTACAGCCATCGCAGTAAAATTCAACGTTTGCCGATAGAACGCATTTCCCAATCGAGCGCGAATCAACGTGCAGGTCGTTGTGGACGGGTTGCCGAAGGGATATGTATTCGCTTGTATTCCCACGATGATTATCTGGCGCGTCCTGAATTCACTGAACCTGAAATCATGCGTACCAATTTATCAGCGGTTATTTTACAAATGACGGCGTTGAAATTGGGCGATATTGAAGATTTTCCGTTTCTTGAACCGCCCGAAGACAAAATGATTCGTGACGGTAAAACCATGCTGCACGAAGTCAACGCGCTGGATAAATCGGGCAAGCTCACCGACATGGGCAAAAAACTCGCCGCATTTCCCACCGACCCGAAACTGGCGCGGATGTTATTAGCGGCGCATGACGAAGGCTGTCTGACCGAAGTGTCGATTATCGTTGCCGCGCTCAGTGTTCAAGACCCGCGCGAAAAACCCGCTGATAAAATGGCGCAAGCCGATGCAAAACACGCGGCATTTCGTCATCCTGAATCCGATTTTTTGACGCTGTTAAATATCTGGAACACCTTTGAGGTGCAGAAAAAGCACTTATCCAACAGCAAACTGCGCAAATACTGTTCTGATAATTTCCTGTCGTATTTACGAATGCGCGAGTGGTTTGATATTCATGCGCAAATTATGCAGGTGATGAAAGGCGATTTAAAAATGCCGCTCAACACCACCGAAGCCGCTTATGAAAATGTGCATCGGGCCTTATTAACAGGCTTATTATCCAATATCGGTTTTAGGCATGAGCAGTATGAATACATTGGTGCGCGTGGGTTAAAGTTCTTTATCTTTCCCGGCTCTGGGCAACACAAAGCCAAACCCAAATGGATTATGGCGGCTGAGCAAGTGGAAACCAGCAAAGTCTATGCGCGCACGGTGGCAAAAATCGAACCCGAATGGATAGAAGCGGTAGCGACACATTTAGTCAAGCACAACTATTCTGATCCGCACTGGGAGAAAAAAGGTGCGCGTTGTATGGTGTCGCAACGTACGCTGTTATACGGTTTGACGCTGCAAACAGGGCGCAAAATTCCTTACGACCACGTTGATGCCAAAACTGCCCGCGAGATGTTTATTCAAGCCGCGTTAGTGGATCACGATTATCACAGCAACGCGCCGTTTTATGTCGCCAATCAAAAATTGCTGGAAGAAGTCGGCATGATTCAGCACAAAGGGCGGCGCGTAGATTTGGTGGAAGATGAGCAATGGTTGTACAGTTTTTATGACCATAAATTGCCGCCTGAGGTATTCAGCGGCGTGACGCTGGACACTTGGCGCAAAACGGTGGAGCGCGACAATCCGAAACTGCTGTTTGTCACCCGCGAAGATTTAACGCGCGAACAGGAAAATCCGATTAATGATTGGGATTATCCTGACAGTAAAAAAATCGGTACGCTCACCATTCCCCTGCAATACCGCTTTGAACCCGGTCATAATGAAGACGGCGTAACCGCGATTATTCCCGTACATCAACTCAATCAATTATCAGCCGCCCCGTTTGATTGGCTGGTGTTGGGAATGCTGGAAGAAAAATGTATCGCCATGATTAAGTCTTTACCGAAAACACTGCGTAAACATTTTGTCCCCGTGCCTGAAACCGTGAAACGCTGTTTGGAAATTGAACCTGATTTTAAAGGCACGGTGCAGGAATGGCTGGGCAATCGGTTACGCAAACTCACCGATGAAGCAATACCGCTGAATGCGTGGGCAATGGACAGTTTGCCTGAGCATTTAAAAATGAATTTCCGTATTGTCGAAGACGGCAAGCTGCTGGATTACGGACGCGATTTAAAAAAATTACAGGCAAAATACGCAGTTGAGGCGGGTGATAGTTTTGACCAAATCGCTGCCGATGAATTGAATTACACAGGCTGTATTCAATGGGCATTTGAGGATTTACCTGAAACATACGCCTTCATCCAAAAAGGACAGGATTTTATTGGCTTTCCTGCGCTGGTTGATGAAGGCGATGCGGTGGGTGTGAAAATTTTTGATACCCAACACAAAGCCGCGTTGCAACATTCAGCGGGCTTGATGCGTTTGTTTGCGTTGTCTGTGCGTAAAGAATGCACTTATATCAACAAAAATATGCCGCAATCTGCCGCGATAGAATTAACGTATAACCGTCTGCCTAAACACCCGATTATACCGACTGCGCAAACCGCAAGTACCTACAAAGACGATATGCTGACCCTCATCCTGCACAGCGTGTTTATTGACGGCAAAACCATCCGCACCCAAGCGGCGTTTGAGCAAAGTTTACGCGAAAATAAAGCGGGGTTAATGACGGTAGCCAATGAAGCCAGCAAAATTGCTTTAGACATTATGACGCTTTACAGCGCAATAAAAACCGCCTTACAACGTTTTAATGCCAATGATCCACTGGCAAAAGACCTGAACGAACAATTAGATTTATTAATTTACTCAGGCTTTATTCGCAACATACCTTACGAACAACTCAAAGCCGTTCCACGGTATTTAAAAGCCGCTCAATACCGCTTGGATAAATACGACAACAACGCGCAAAAGGTTCAAGAGTTGCAGCGTTATACCATCCGTTATTGGAAAGATATTGAGAAGAAAACCAAAAAAGACACGGTGATTCCAGAACACGATGCGTTCCGCTGGGCATTAGAAGAATTTCGCGTGTCCTTATTCGCCCAACAATTAAAAACCGCTTATCCCGTATCGGCTAAACGCATCGATAAACTGTGGGATGAGTACGGATAAGCTACGCTTTTGTGACAGACAAACCAAGGGTTTGGACTCCTGAAAATTGTGCTGGAAACCGCGCTGGAGTCCAAACCTTGATTTGTACGCGCGATGATGGATGCCTATAAAACCAGATAAGCGGTAGGCGTATAAAGTTTGCGTGATAACAAAGCTCAATTAATGACGATAGCCAATGAAGCGAGTAAAATAATTCTAAACATCATGATGCTTTACGGCACGATAAAAGCTGCGTTGCAATGCTTGAAACTGGCAAAAAACTTTAATGAACAACTGGTTTACTAATTTATAGAGGCTTTATCAGCATAGATTAAAGCTCTACTACCCCTAAACACTGAGTGATGTTTATATTTTTGATAGCGAGGAGTACAAACCAGTAGTCAGTCTATTTTATTTTGACGGTGCGCTAAAGACCTGCGAGGTTTTCAAAACCTCGCAGGTCTAGCAACGCTACCCGTCATAACTAAACTGATGGTTTACCTAGGTTTGCACTCCAATCACTCAATGTTTATCACTACCCCGTTTAGATAACTACGATAGCAATATTCAGTCTGCTACTGGAAAGACGCTCAAAAACAGGCTAAACGATACAATTATTCCAGAACACAGTGCGTTACCCTGGGCGTTAAAGAATTTCGCGTATCATTATTCGTACAGCACACAAAACCGCTTATCCTGTATCCACTAAACCCATGGATAAATTATGGGATGACTGTGCAGCGAATATCCAATAAAATCAACGTAATAAATATTTTTCACCACAAGCACAGAGGTAATTATCATGAATCTTACTGAAAAAGAACTCGGCATTACAATGGCAATACTGGAGCGATTTGAAAAACAAACGCTACCTGAACTTTTGTGGACTAAAGAACGTGTGGAAAAAGGCGAATTACTCACCGACGGCGACATGGAACTGCTTGAGCGCGTCTTAAAAAACGCTGAAAACGTCAAAGAACGCATCGACAAATACCCTGAATGGCAGTCTTTATACGCCAAAGCGGTCAATCTTTACGAAGAAATCATCGCTAAAGCACTGGCAAACCAGCAAGCCGCACAGTCCTCAGAATAGCCTGTCAGGTGTATTCTTACACCTGATAAAACCCCATTTTATTCATCATCAGGAGACTTAATGTCTGACATAGAAATAGCCCAACAAGCTAACATGAAACCGATTATTGACTTGGTTAAAGCACAATACGGTATCGAAGCCCAACACTTAGACCCTATCGGACATTACAAAGCTAAAGTGTCCTTGGAGTACCTCAACAGCCTGACCGACCAAGAAGACGGTAAACTGATTCTGGTTACTGCCATCAGCCCAACGCCCGCAGGTGAAGGCAAAACCACCACCACCGTCGGCTTAGGTGACGCGCTGAACCGCTTAAAGAAAAAAGCCATTATGTGTTTGCGCGAACCGTCTCTCGGCCCCTGTTTTGGTGTCAAAGGCGGTGCGGCAGGTGGCGGCTATGCGCAAGTTGTGCCGATGGAGGATATTAATCTGCATTTTACGGGTGACTTTCATGCTATCGGTGTTGCTCATAATCTGTTATCCGCATTAATAGATAACCACATCCATCACGGTAATGATTTGAATATCGACCCGCGCCTGATTCAATGGAAACGAGTGGTTGATATGAATGACCGCGCCTTGCGTGACATCGTAGTCGCTATGGGCGGTACGGCAAACGGCTTTTTGCGTGAAGACGGTTTTGATATTGTCGTTGCCTCAGAAGTCATGGCGATTTTATGTCTGGCAACCAGTCGCGCAGATTTAAAAGCCCGTTTAGGACGTATCGTTATCGGTTATAAAGCCGACCGAGTCACCCCCGTTTATGCAAGTGATTTAAACGCACACGGTGCAATGGCCGCGGTATTAAAAGAAGCCATTAAACCCAATCTGGTACAAACGCTGGAAAACAATATCGCCATTATTCACGGCGGGCCGTTTGCCAATATCGCGCACGGTTGCAACACGGTAATAGCCACACAAACCGCGTTAAAACTGGCTGATTATGTGGTCACAGAAGCAGGTTTCGGGGCAGATTTAGGCGCGGAAAAATTTATTGATATTAAATGCCGTATGACAGGCATCAAACCGTCGGCAGTGGTGTTGGTCGCTACCATTCGCGCCCTGAAATTTCACGGCGGGATCGCTAAAGAACAACTCAATAAAGAAAGTCTTGCCGCTATAGAACGAGGATTTGCCAATCTGGAACGCCACTACCGCAATATTACCGAGCATTACGGCTTGCCCTGCGTGGTGTGCATCAACCATTTCAGCTTTGATACCGAAGCAGAAATTAACTTACTAAAACAAAAATGCGCCAGTATCAACGCACAATGTGTTGTGTCCAAACACTGGGCAAAAGGCGGCGCAGGTGCAGAAGATTTAGCCAAAACTGTTCTGGACATCGTTGATAATCGTGAAGCGGGCTGTACATTCGTGTACGATGAAAACCTGAGCCTATGGGAAAAAATCGAAGCCATTGCTACCAAGCTATACGGCGCGGGCAATGTTACCGCCAGTGCCAAAGTAAAAGCCCAACTTAGCGTGTGGAATGTCGATTACGGTCGCTTCCCCATCTGTATCGCCAAAACGCAAATGTCATTTTCCACTGACCCCCTCGTTAAAGGTGCGCCCTCAGGACACACCGTAGAAATCAGAGATGTCAGACTCGCCAACGGTGCAGGTTTTATTGTCGCTATCGCAGGTGATATCATGACTATGCCCGGCTTACCCAAAGTTCCCGCCGCCGAACGCATTGATATTGATGATGACGGTCGTATAACCGGGCTGTTTTAGGCTTTATCAGTAATTACATAACACAGAATGTACCTCCATAGGGTGCGTTCTTTGTTGTTTAGTCATTAACATAATAAATAAAAATGAATTTTTTGAAGCCGTCGATTAATAACCCGCCTAAAATTTTAGACGTTTTCGTCCTTGCTACAGCCGCTCTAGTCACGCTCATCACGCTGGTCTGGCTTCTGGCTCACAGTCACTACGGCATAGATTTAACCGATGAAAGTTTTTATCTTATCTGGATGGCCAATCCTTGGATTTATCCTGTTTCTACTACGCAATTTGGTTTTATTTATCATCCACTGCATCTGCTGCTTCATGGTGATATCAGCTTACTTAGACAGGCGAATATTCTGATTATTTTTAGCTTGGCGTGGGTACTGTGTGCAGTATTTTTCAGAGCTACTATTGATGACAATCAAGAAAAAACGGCATCTTGGCGTAGTTTGCCAATGCTTGCACTGGCTGGCGTGACCGCGACCTGCTCATTCATTTATTTTTGCACTTATGGCTGGCTGGCAACACCCAGTTATAACAGCCTCGTTTTTCAGGCTTTGTTGATTGCCAGTATTGGGTTATTACTGGCTGATAAGACTGTTTCACTCAGTAGTATCATAGGATGGGTGCTGATTGGTGTTGGCGGTTGGCTTACTTTTATGGCAAAGCCTACCTCAGCGGCGGCACTGGGTGTTGTTATCAGTATGTGCTTACCGTTGGCTGGAAAACTTAATCTTCGATTACTCAGTGTTGCCGTCCTGACAGCTATTACCTTATTAATCACTTCCGCATGGGTGATTGATGGTTCTTTAATTGTTTTTATTGAACGACTAAGAGGCGGGCTTGAAGCACTTCGTTTGTTGGATGCAGGACAGATACACATGTTCAGAATCGATGATTTATTGATGCCAAATAAAGAGCAATGCTTACTGATATTTGCTAGTGTAATCGTGTGTATAGCTCTTTTTTTTACGGCATCAGAAAACAAAATATCAACCATAATGGGGTTTGGTTTTGTCTTGCTATTCACAACAACGAGCCTAGTTATTATTTCAGGCTATTTGTTGTTTCAAACCAGCTCTCCCTATCCCTCTCGTTCATCACTGCTCATTTTGGCAGTACCATTAAGCACATGGCTTTTTGGCTTTGTTTTAATACGCCAATCCTATTTTAAAGTGTCAAAGATTCAATGGGGTATGGCACTGTATTTCGCGGTATTACCTCATGTACTGGCATTTGGCAGCAATAATAACTATTGGTTGCAAGGTTCGTTAGGTAGTCTATTTTGGGTATTAGCAGGGTTGGTTATTTTGATGCCCTTTGTTTCAAGCACGGGCAAACCACGAATACTATTACCTGCCGTCGTGAGTGGACAATTGATTACTGTGTTTTTACTATATGGGGCAATGGAACACCCTTATTTTGGACAGCCTGAACCCTTTCGCCAATATGATGATACTGCAAGCACTCCGATAAAAAAATCCAATCTTATTCTGCCTAAGGAGCTTGCCGACTATTATCTCGATGTCAAAAAAATGGCAAGCAATGCAGGATTTCAATCAGATACGCCTGTCATTGATATGACGGGTGACGGTTCTGGAGTGCTATACGCCATTAATGCTAAAGCGATAGGTAGTGCGTGGTTCATTGGCGGTTTTACTGGCAGTGATAATATGGCAAAATCCCTGCTAAATCGAGTACCATGCACAGATATTACAAACACTTGGTTGCTTGTTGCCCCCGACAGTCCACTGAAATTATCACCGACCATTTTAAATAGTATTGGTCTCAGTTTTGAAAAAAATTTCGAGATGGCAGATGAACTCAACATACCCTCTACACAGTTAGCCCGTCGTGGTATACCCGTTGGACAACTCCAGCTATGGAAACCTAAGCAAACAACCCAATATACAATCCCTACCTGCGAAAAAGAACAAAATGCACGCTAATAAAAAAATGGCTACTTTTATGTCCAGTTATATTCTGTGGATAGGCTACTTTGACATAATGACAGTTGTTAATAATACACATTGTAGTCTGTTTTTTGAAAAAGAAAACTCCAAAAAAACAGGAAAAAATTCAAAATGTTGAAGACTAAGTGGCACAACGAAAAGTTAACTTTTAGCAATTTTCTTAAGGAAAACGCGTCTTCAATTAAACTTATTATATTTATACTATTTTCTGCTGTATTTTTTGGCGCAGTTACTTACAAAATAATACTGGTATCCAATGGTCCATATCATGAATATGATGATCATATACTTTTTGCTGTGAAAATGGCTCAAGAAGACCGAGTAGTTCTACCACATTTTCTTTTTCAATTATTAACAATAATTCACCATTACTTGTTAGGATTTTTAAAAATTCCAACTTATCAAATAACTGGAATAAATAAGACGATAACTTATGACTGGGGGTTTTCAGCACTAATTGTAATGCTTGAAATTTATGTTGGTATAGAGCTTTTACTGTTTTACCATTTAAAATCGAGATTTCAGAATAATATAAAAAGTTTCGAAAATTTAGCTTATTTTATTGCATTTGGGGTGTCGATTTGCAGTCCTATTTTTCTATTAGCACCTGTTGATGGACTATTTTATCTTGGCTATATTACACCAGCGACCATTTATATTATCCCTACTCAGGTATTATTAAAACTACCTTCTTTAGGATTATTTTTATTAAGCCCAATCTACTTTACTAAGAACAAATATAATGAAAAAATCGTAATTATATTTTTTCTTGTTATTTTAAGTGGGTTATCAAAACCTAACTGGTTATTAATAATGATACCTGCATTGGGAATTATTTCGATAATAAAATTTATCAAAAAAAATTATCTTAATTGGCTTGCACTGAGTATAACATTAACATCCAGTTCTGCTGTTCTTGGGTGGCAATATTATTTTAAGTTTTTTGATAAAACTGCGCCTGTTTATAAAAGTGAAATAATAATTACATCTCCATTTGAAGTATGGGGTAATCATTCCGATTTCATATTAATGAAAATAATTCTATCGGTATTATTTCCTTTATATATTGCCATTTTTTTCTGGAACAAGGTTAAAGATGACTTTCTCTTTAGTTATGGATGGTTATTATTTTTAATCGGTTTAATATATTTAGGATTTTTTGGTGAATCAGAACCTTTCAAGGCATCTGCTAATTTTGTTTGGTGCGCTCAAATTGCATGCTTCATGCTTTTTGTTTCAGCCGCATCAGTGTTCTTCTCAAAATGTATTACTGAGTATGAAAAAGATAAGAAAAAAATAATTATTGGCTGTGTATTATTTTTTACACATATTATTTGTGGTTTAATCTATTATGCTAGAGCGTTTGAATCGTTTTTTACATAAAAGCCCACCCTGTTGATATTTCACTGAAAGAATTAATTAGTGACTCGCCAATTCTTTCCCTATATACCCTGCGAGTACAATTTGATAAACACAAATTATGAATGACATCATCACGCCAGCATTAAAACAGACCATTCGCCCTCATATTTCCGTTGTTGTGCCTGTGTACAAAGCTGAAAATAGCCTCGACGAGCTATACCTACGTTTAAAAGCAGCATTAGAAAGTATTTCACCCAATTTTGAAATCGTATTGGTTGAGGATTGTGGCGGGGATTGCTCATGGCAAGTTATTGAACGATTAGCGATAGCCGACCCGCGTGTGCGTGGTATACAATTCAGCCGCAATTTTGGTCAGCATTATGGCATTACGGCGGGCTTGGATTACTGTCATGGTGACTGGGTAGTAGTTATGGATTGTGACTTGCAGGATCGCCCTGAGGAAATTCCACGTTTGTACGCAAAAGCAATGGAAGGTTATGATGTCGTGCTAGCGCACCGCGGGTTACGCCAAGATCCCTTATTGAAACGCCTGACTTCATACCTGTTTTATAAAATCTTCAGTTATCTGGCAGATATTGATTATGATGGCGGCAGTGGTAATTTTCGCATTATCTCACGCAAAGTAGTGACTAACTTTTGCCAGATACGCGAGCAACTGCGTTTTTTTGGCGGTCTGGTACAGTGGATGGGCTTTCCTACTACGAGTATTGAAGTGGAACACGCAGAGCGATTCGAGGGTAAATCTACCTACACTTATGCCCAATTGTGGAGGCTGGCTTCTGAAACCATTATTGCCTATTCCGATAAACCGCTACGCCTTGCCGTGCGCTTAGGCTTTCTAATGGCGTTTTTTTCTTTTTGCTATGGTATCTATATTCTCGGATTAGCAGTTCTTTACGGCTCTGCAATCGCGGGTTGGAGCAGTTTAATCATTTCGTTGTATTTTATCGGGGGCATTATTATTGCTATTCTTGGTATCCTAGGCATTTATCTCGGTAAGACTTTTGATGAAACCAAAAAACGACCTTTATATATCATACATAGAGTAACTTTCGATGAGTTCAATTCCATTAATTAAAGCCACGCCTTGGGATATGGCGGTTTTCGGCATACCTACATGGGAACTAGTTGAATATTCATCGGCGGCATTGCAACAAGCGACACAAACAGAGGGGCATCACACTATCAAAGTTAATCCTCTAGCGGATAAAGGCTTGTTGCACAAGTATGGATTC
>JAURYI010000095.1 GCA_030654015.1 Methylococcales bacterium
ATGCGCTTCGTACCTCAGCACATCCTATGTAGCGCACCTTATCGCGTTAAAATTTTCTCAAGGTGCTTCTTTTCGTTTAGCGCATCCAGTTTTTGCTTTGGTGTACTTTTATCGATTGCATAATCAATTCGTTTTTGCATCTCGATTTGGTAATTTTGCTCAAATGATGACCAATTCACGCTAGCAGAATCGAAACGCAAAGCAGCTTCTTCTGATACTAGGAAGTCGATGTTACGCTCTAACAGCTTATTCATAAGCTCATTATAAGATACATCACCATCAATAAAATCAACCGCATATAGTCCCCAAAATTTATTAATTAAAGGATCAATAACACTGAAAATAAACTCGATGGTTTTCTGAGTGCAATCTGTTCCCACATCAGGTGAGGAAAAATGCTGAATCATATTCCTTAGTTTTCCAAAATCTTCGTAAATCTTTAGATTGGGAGTTTTAATTCCTGTTGAAGCCCAAAGAAGATTTGGAAGGTTGGAATACTCAATTGTTTTGCCATCTTTGAGCAACTGTCGTAAGTTCAATAACTCATTGGTTGATTTTTTTTCGAGTGGAAGATTGACAAAAATCAAAAGCGGATGTTCTTGAACAATCCTCGCTTTAATCAATATCTCAGCAGCGTGTGCTGCTTGCAGCACAGATAACTCCGACCATTTGTCGTCTCCCCCGTTGTCGTAGAGTGCGTGCCACACTGCATGAGATAAAGCACCAAGACCAAGCTTTTTCATGTGACCAGATATATTTTTTAGCTCTAAATGCACAACCACTTACTCCAAGATACTTCACTTTATGTTATTAGCTGCGTGTTAGGTATGGCATAGCAAAACTCAATAATATTAATATTTACGCAACGCATTTTCAGCTGCAACATCTTGCTCTATACAGGCTTTAACCATTGTGTATCCATATTTTTCCATTTGCTCAAGGCAGCGGATAACAATATTTCCATGGTTGTTAAAATATATATTAATGGTTTTAACTGCCTCCAAATCTTGATCAATACAGGCTTTGACCATTGCCGCACCATATTCTCCCGTTTGAGTTTGGCAACGATTTTTTATTTTTTGCATGGAGTCATTTGCGTTTTTCTGAGTCTCATTTTCATACACACTTTCCTTTATTTCTTTTCCATCTTTGTAAATTGATTCAGCTTGTTTCTGTCCATTTTCATACAATGTAAATAATCCATTTAATTCGTCATCTTTATAATTCATTTCAGATTTTTTCTGTTCATTTTCATCAAACAATGTTGCCAATCCATTCTTCATTCCATTTTTGTGGTTTGCTTCAACTTTTTTTCGTCCATTCTCATAAAACGATGTAAATAATCCATTTAGCTTGCCATCTTTGTAGTTTGATTCAACTTGTTTCTTTCCATTTGAATAATATTTTTCTAATTTACCTGTATAAGGTACATTTTCATTAGGCGCAAAAGCAATCTCATTTCTATAATCTAAATTTGTAGTAGTACGTCCCTTTAACTCAGTATCTTTTAAAACACCACTTTCAGAACCACATCCTGAAATAATAAAAACAAATATACATACATATATTATTTTTTTCATAAACTAATCCTTAATTATCTATATTTGTTGGTTTTAATTAATCAATACAATAACGCGCTACTTTTTACATGAGACCAAATACAAGTTTGTAGCTCGTGCTGGTAAGTTGGGGGTGAGCTTGCGAACCCCAACTTACACAAATCCAAATTATTTAACTATAAACAGGAAACTTCGCACACAATACAGCGACTTTCTCACGCACTGCCGCTAACACACTTTCATCTTCCATGTTTTCCATGACATCACACATTAAGCCTGCGATTTCGGTGACTTCGGCTTCTTTAAAGCCGCGTGTTGTTGGGGCTGGTGTGCCGACACGGATGCCGCTGGTGACGAACGGGGATTGTGGGTCGTTGGGTACGGCGTTTTTGTTGACGGTGATGTGGGCTTTGTTGAGTGCCGCGTCTGCCGCTTTGCCTGTGATGCCTTTTGGAATTAATGACACCAGCATCAAATGATTGTCTGTCCCGCCTGAAACGACATCAAAACCACGGTCGATAAAGACTTTTGCCATTGCTTTGGCGTTTTTAACGACCTGCTCTTGATAGGTTTTAAATTCGGGCTGCATGGCTTCTTTGAACGCCACCGCTTTGGCGGCGATAATGTGCATAGAAGGGCCGCCTTGAATCCCCGGAAAAATCACCGAGTCGATTTTTTTCGCCAGTTCAGCATTGTTGGTCAGAATCAAACCACCGCGTGGCCCGCGTAAGGATTTATGGGTGGTGCTGGTGACAACATCGGCGAAGGGTACGGGGTTTGGATACACACCTGCGGCGATTAAACCTGCAACGTGTGCCATATCCACGACAAAATACGCGCCCACTTTGTCGGCTATGTCACGAAAACGCTGCCAATCCCAGATACGCGAATAGGCGGAGAAACCTGCGACGATGACTTTGGGTTTGTGTTCTAAAGCTAGGGCTTCGACTTGTTCGTAGTCAATTTCGCCTGTGTCTTTGTTTAGACCGTATTGGACGGCGTTGTAGATTTTGCCTGAGAAATTGGGTTTTGCGCCGTGGGTTAAATGTCCGCCGTCGGCTAAACTTAAACCTAGAATAGTGTCATGCGGTTGCACTAACGCCATGAACACCGCCATGTTGGCTTGTGAACCAGAATGGGCTTGTACGTTGGCGTAGTCTGCACCAAATAGGGCTTTGGCGCGGTCAATAGCCAGTTGTTCAACTTTATCGACGAATTCACAACCGCCGTAATAACGTTTGCCCGGATAGCCTTCGGCGTATTTATTGGTGAGTTGTGAGCCTTGTGCTTCCATGACACGCGGGCTGGTGTAGTTTTCTGAGGCAATGAGTTCGATGTGATCTTGTTGGCGTTGGCGTTCTTCTTCCATTGCGGTAAATAAGTCATCATCAAAGCCAGCGATAGTCATGGTTTTTTCAAACATTGGGTGTCTCCTAGGGGTGTAGTAATAAAATTTGTAAGTCGGCGACGTTAGTACCTGTCGCACCTGTTATCAGTAAATCGTTTGCGCTGTTTAAGGCGTGGTAGGCATCGTTATTGTCCAAGAATTCTTGTGGATTGATACCCGCACTTATCATCGTCTGTAAACTATTAGCATCTACCATGCCACCTGCGGCATCGGTCGGGCCGTCACGTCCGTCTGTACCGCCGCTGAGTAATGCCCATTGCCCTGTTAAGCCGTGCTTTTCAGCAGCGAGTGCGAAAGCTAAAGCGAATTCTTGGTTGCGTCCGCCTTTACCGTTGCCTTTGAGGTTTACGGTGGTTTCGCCGCCTGCGAGTATTGCCAATGGTTTTATAGAAGTGGGAGCGATTTTAATCGCGTTCGGCGCGAATAAATTCGCTCCCACCTCAGTAGCATAGCGAGCGAGTTGCTCTGCTTCTTCTCTAGCAATACCGCATAACTGCTCACTGTAAATCAGCGTTTGATAGCCTAGTTGCTCGGCGGCAAGTTGCGCGGCTTTTAAACTCACGGTGTTACTGGCGCATAAAACATAACTGGTGTGTTTAAAAATTGGGTCGTTTGCTTTGGGCGTTTCGGCAATCAGCCCTTGTGCGCCTTGTTGTAAATGCTGACGCACCGATTCAGGCGCATTCGACCACACGTTTTTATTTTTTAATATACTAATCGCGTCACTGTAAGTGCTGTTATCGGCTACGGTTGTACCACTGGCGATAGTGCTTAAATCATCACCTAACACATCGGATAAAATCAGCGCGTGAACCTGAGCAGGTGCGGCAAGTCTGGCTAAACCGCCGCCTTTTAACTGTGATAAATGCTTGCGCACGCAGTTGATTTCATTAATGGTCGCGCCACAGGCGAGTAATAAATCGGTAGTGGCGATTTTTTCTTCCAAGCCCACGCCCGCGACAGGATACGGTAGTAATGCCGAACCGCCGCCGCTGATTAATACCAACACCAAATCATCGGCTTGTGCTTGTGACACGCGCTCGGCGATTTTTTGCGCGGCTTGAAAACCAGCGAAATCAGGTAATGGATGCCCTGCCCCGATGACTTCAACATTAGCAACTGCGGTGACGTTTTCATAATTAGTCACGGCTATTCCCATACCTGCTAAACGGGACGCAGGAATCATTTCTTGCGCCGCGTTCGCCATTGCACACGCGGCTTTACCAAAAGCAATCAGGTGGATTTTTCCTGTCAGCGATTCATCTATTTTTAAGCAATGTTTAACCGCCTGATAAGGGTCGGCAGCGTCAACACCTGCTTGAAAAATAGATTGGGCGTGTTGTTTTAATAGCGTGGTCACGCGCTTTGTGCCATCTCTTTCGCCAAGGCAAAGATATTTTCCGCGTCCAGCACTTGTTTGTTGTCGGTGAATAATTGCGCGATGCAAGCACGGTGCAAGGCGAGTTTTAACGCACCAAAACCGATTGCGCCCCAGACAATTTTGCCGTGACGGTCGATGCCTTTATCCATCATGTCGGTGCCGCCGATACCTAACGGTGGCGTGGCATTGGCATCAACTATCATTTCAAGGTTGGGGTTATTTTGCCATTGTTCAGCGGTGAGTAATTCAATGCCCGCCGCACCTGTGGCGATGACAATGTTAGCGTGTGCAATGGCGTTGGCTCGTGCGTCATTATCGACTGCTTCAATGGGGGTGATGTCTACGCCGAAACGGGCTTTCATGTTGTCACAGGCTTGTACGGCACGCGCCATGGTGCGTCCAGTCAGAGAGACTTCAGCACCCTCACTCGCCAGCATAACAGCGGCACGTTGCCCAACAGGCCCTGTACCTGCTAATACGACGGCTTTTTTACCTGCCAATGTGCCGCTGATTACCAATTTGGCGACGGCGGCGGCGGCGGTGGTATTACTGCCGTTGCTGTCCAGCATGACCGATACTTGGAAACCGTGGAAAAAGTGTTTTTGTACTGCGGTATATAACGCTTGTCCTGCCACGATGTCGCTGCCGCCGACAAAAATCGCGGTATTTTTTTTGTCTTTAGGGGCGCGGGTAAAAATAGCACCTTCAACCAGCGCGGTGACATTATCAGGCGTTAAACCGCCATGACCGATAACATGATCGGCACCACCATCGTAACCAACGACGGTATCAAAAACAGAGGGGTATGTATCGGTATCGAATTGAAAAAGTAGTTTCTTCATGGTTAGTCTGAGAATTTAAGTAGTGATTTCGCTCACTATTATACCCGATAAAAAAAACCACGCCGTGATTAAGCCGCAGGGCATTTCTGACAAAATCAGGCGAAAATTCTATGCTATGATGACCAGAACGTTTTATCGCATAAACAAGTTAAGGAAATCAGATGAAAACACCGATTCATATCGCAGTTACAGGCGCGGCAGGACAAATTAGTTACTCTTTACTATTTCGTTTAGCGTCTGGTTCTTTATTGGGGGCTGAGCAACCTATTGTCTTACATTTGCTGGAAATCACCCCTGCTTTGAAAGCATTAGAAGGCGTAGTTATGGAGTTAAAAGATTGCGCCAGTCCGTTGTTGCGGCGCATCGAAATGACCGATGATCCGAAAGTTGCCTTTAAAAATGTGGATTATGCGTTTTTGGTCGGTGCGCGTCCACGCGGTGCAGGCATGGAACGTAAAGACCTGCTAGAGGCAAATGCGGAGATTTTCTCGGTACAGGGTCAAGCGTTAAACGAAGTCGCCAGTCGTGATGTTAAGGTGCTGGTGACGGGTAATCCTGCCAATACTAACGCGCTAATCGCCTTAAAAAATGCCCCCGATTTAAGCCCCGCCAACTTTTCTGCCATGACCCGTTTGGATCACAATCGCGCTATCAGTCAATTAGCCGAAAAATGCGGTGTGTTAGTCACCGATATAAAAAATATGACTATCTGGGGCAATCATTCCAACACCCAATATCCCGATTTGCATCATGCTAACGTTAAAGGGCAGGAAGCACTGTCGTTAGTCGATAAGGAGTGGTTCGCGAATGACTTTATTCCGACCGTGCAACAACGCGGCTCAGAGGTGATTGCCGCTAGAGGACAATCCAGCGCGGCATCAGCGGCAAATGCGGCGATAGATCAAATGCGTACTTGGGCATTTGGTACGGATGAAGGCGATTGGGTTAGTATGGGCGTGTTGTCCGATGGCAGTTATGGCATAGAAAAAGGTCTGGTGTATTCATTTCCTGTCACCGTGATAAATGGCAAAGTAAGTATTGTTAAAGGTCTGGCCATTAATGATTTCAGTAAGCAAAAAATGCGTGCTACCGAAATCGAACTGAAAGAAGAGCGCGAGGCAGTTCAGCATTTGTTTTTAAAATAATCGCCGTTAATCAACTTAGCAGTTAATAGCCAAAAAGTAAGCGCGACGTGTCGCGCTTACTCACAACACTATCTATTTATAAAGCGTTCCAAGCGTTCTATGGCAATCGCCATTCTGTCTATCGAAGTCGTATAAGCAAAGCGTAGCGCGTGATGTGCATCATGCGTACCAAAATCTTTTCCTGGCGTAATAGCGACCGCTTCCGCTTCCAGCAAATCCAGAGCAAACTGATAACTGTCATCGGTGAATTTGCGACAATTGGCATAAATATAAAACGCACCCTCAGGTTTTACAGGGATTTCAAAGCCTAAACGCAATAAATTTTCATACAAAAAATCACGGCGGAGCCCGAATTCTACGCGGCGGTGTTCTAATTCTGTCAGTGTATCGGCATCAAACGCGGCGAGTGCGGCGTATTGCGCATCGGTTGACGTGGCAATAAAAATATTTTGTGCCAGTTTTTCAGTGGCTTCAATAAAGCCTTCTGGCACGATTAACCAACCGATACGCCACCCTGTCATGGCAAAATATTTGGAAAAACTGTTGATAACAAATACATCATCACTGAATTCCAGTGCCGAGGCAGCGCGTTGGTCGTAAATCAAACCGTGATAAATTTCATCAGAATAAAAACAACCGCCTAATTTATTGGTGGTTTCAATAGCGCGTTGTAAATCATCGGCGGTAATCAACGTTCCCGTCGGATTAGACGGCGAGGCGATTAATACGCCCTTGGTCGCCGCTGTCCAGTGCTGCTGTATATCTTCGGCAGTTAATTGGTAATTGGAATCGGCATTGACGGGAATCGTTTTGGTGTTGGCATCAAATAAAGTAGCAAAATTGCTGTTACACGGGTAACAGGGGTCTGTCATCAACAACTCATCCTGCGGGTTCAGGCTTGTGCCGAATGCCAATAAAAACGCTCCTGACGCACCAGGGGTGACAAAAATACGCCGCGTATCGACCGTTACCCCATAGCGTTGCTGGTAATAGTGGGCAATTTTTTCGCGCAACGCGGGTAAACCAGCGGCAGCCGTATATTTAATCTCGCCTGTGAGCAGTTGTTTAACGCCCGCATCGACAATAGTTTGCGGTGCGGCAAAGTCTGACTCACCAATTTCCATGTGAATCACATCTCGCCCCTGCGCTTCCAGTTGCTTGGCACGGCGCAATAAATCCATGACATGAAATGAGGATATATCGAAGGTTCGTTTTGCTAATCGTTTATCCATTCCTAAGTACCACCAGTCAAAAAAGTAAATGATACCAACTAATCCTTGCTAAGCTGTTACTATTCTGCTAAAAATGCGCAGTTTTTATTTACCTTGTCCTTTGGAGTTATTGGATGACCGCTAGTGCTAAATCGAATGTGTCACCTTTCAGTTTTACGCCTTATGTAGAAAAAGAGGGCGAAGAATACATGAATGAACATCAACTGAAACATTTTGAGAACATTCTTCGTAATTGGAAATCTGAATTAATGCACGAAGTAGACCGTACCGTTCATCATATGCAGGATGATGCGGCCAACTTCCCAGACCCTAATGACCGCGCAACTCAGGAATCAGAGTTCAGTCTGGAACTGAGAACCCGCGACCGTGAACGCCGCCTGATTAAGAAAATTGATGAGGCTTTGAAAGAAATTGAATCAGGCGATTATGGCTTTTGTGAATCATGCGGTATTGATATAGGTATCCGTCGTTTAGAAGCCCGACCGACAGCTACACTGTGTATCGACTGCAAAACCTTGGACGAAATCCGAGAAAAACAAATGGGTTAATGTTGTCTCACCCAGACAAAAAAACCATAGGTCGGTTTGCACCCTCGCCAACCGGCCCACTACACCTAGGCTCACTCTACACCGCGCTGGCAAGTTTCCTGCAAGCCCGCTCACAACACGGCAAGTGGTTACTCCGCATTGACGATCTCGATACCCCGCGTAATGTCCAAGGCGCGGCGGATAATATATTAAGCACACTGGAGGCGTTTGGTCTTCATTGGGATGATAGCGTCGTGTATCAAAGCCACTGTCTGGATGCGTATCAGTTTTATCTCGATGAGCTGGCAGAAAAGCAGCTTATTTATCCATGTATTTGCAGTCGCAAAACCTTGGCATCTATTCAAACTACCGATGTTTATAGTGGTGTGTGCCGCAATAAAACCACTCTACCTGATAGCCCTTATGCTCTGCGTGTTAAAACTGATGCGCGGATTATTGGCTTTGATGATGGTTTGCAAGGCTTGATTGCGCGTAATATAGCCGAACACTACGGTGATTTTATTTTAAAACGTAAAGACGGGATTATTGCTTACCAGTTTGCCGTCGTCATTGATGACCACCTGCAACAGGTGAATGAAATAGTGCGTGGTTTTGATTTATTAATGGAAACGCCGAAACAAATTTATTTACAGCAGTTATTAGGACTGCCCTGCCCTGAGTATCTGCACGTTCCTATTATTGTTGACCAACAGGGTTATAAACTCAGTAAACAGACACGCGCATCGGCTGTTGATTTGACAACACCACAGCAGGTTATTTTTGATTTATTAGGCTTATTGAAACAAAACCCACCTAGTGAATTACAGCGCGTTTCAGTCAATGAATCAATCAGCTGGGCAATTGCACACTGGAATGCTGAACCGTTAACACAACGTCAACAAGTAAATGCCTAGATAAGCAGGATTATAATTGGAAACTTCGGTGTTTCGCACAAATGCGACACAATAGAAAAATTCAGAGGAAATTTAAAATCGGAATTTATTAATTTGATGGCGGGATTAGCAGGATTCGAACCTGCGACCCTCGGCTTAGAAGGCCGATGCTCTATCCAGCTGAGCTATAACCCCATAGATTTGCGTCATAGATGACAACACAACTAGGATAAACACGATTGACTTGACGTTTTATTAAAGATTTTTGGTCGGGATAGAGGGATTCGAACCCCCGACATCCTGCTCCCAAAGCAGGCGCGCTACCAGACTGCGCTATATCCCGAAAAATCTTTTACCATCCAAGTATTCTGAATCAAATCATTTCAGTCAAAGCCCCTAGATGAGACGCACATTATAACCAGCGATACGACTATCGTCAACTTTTTTTTTATTTATTTTGCATAGAATATATCGTACCGCAGGTTAGTCATCCAATAAATACTGTCTTTCATCAACATCCCTGTCGATAACACGCTGCGGTGTTAGTGCTGTGGTGAACGCGGATTGTAAAGAATAGAGGCTTCTGGTCTTATTTTACCATCAGGCGCATCACTTTCTTCTCTGCCTTTTCTGATTTTATCCTGATCTAATCTATCTTTGCCAAATTTAGTAATCATTTGCTCCCAGCTGACATACTGCTCATATTCTTTAAAGCCTGCCGCTTTACGCTCTTGATACAGTGCTTTGCCCATTTCAATAATGTCTTGCGGTTTTTTACCATCGACTAAATTCAAAAAGGTATCGTCATCCTTATTAGCATCACGCAACATCCAAAACGATACTTCAAACTCTAACTGCGTTTCAGCAGGCATATATTTTTTTAAGCCTTTTACCGAACGATAAGCCGTTTTGGTACTATGCCCGTTTATTTCTGTACCTTTGCCGCACGCTACTAAAGCGGCGCAGCTTAGAATCAGTAGAAAGATAACTAATTTCTTCATGGAGATAACCTCGATTTAAATTCAGGTAGATGCAGTTGTATTTATAAACACTAGACCATCAAACAAAGTAAAATGGTCGGTCATTATAACCTTGAGTAAAGTTTATATGCTTGAATTTATCCAACTATTAAAACAACGTTATCAATCTGTTTTCAGCCAACAGGATAACGAAGCGCGGCGCGTCCTGTATCAGCAGCGCATAGATCAACTGCTATTAGCGGAAGCGTTTATTCGTAAAGGTCAGTTGCTGAATACATCAACAGCGCAGCCGCTACACATTGCCGTTATCGGCCCTACACAAGCGGGTAAAAGCTCGCTGGTGAATGCGTTGTTAAATCGTCCGCTTGCAGGCGTGAGTCCGTTAGCGGGCTATACCGTGCATCCGCAAGGTTTTTGTCATGGCGTAACAATGGCAGATTGTCAGGCATTGCCGCATTATTTCGGGCGTTTTCAACAACTGCCGCAAAGCCAACTGAGCAAAGAACGCTACGATTGTTATTCCTTAACGGCACTCGATAGTGAATCGCCACATCTGCCGCACTGTGTGTTATGGGATACGCCCGATTTTGATTCCATTGATTCGACCACTTATCGTGAAGGTGTGATTCGCGCTGTTGCCTTGGCAGACATTGTTATTCTGGTGGTCAGTAAAGAAAAATACGCCGATCAATCGGTCTGGGACATGATGGCGTTTCTGCAAGATTTGCATCAACCTGTGCTGATTTGTTTAAACAAACTGCCCGAAGGTACGGAAGCGATACTCATTAATTCGTTACAAGAAAAATGGCGAATGGCTAGAACCGACACGTTTCCCGACGTTGTACCGTTGTTTTATGATAAACACACAGGTGCGCCGCAATGGTCTTCGGCACACGCCGCCTTATTGCAGAATTTAACGCGGCAGGTCAATCCTAAAAAACACCCGCGTTTTAGCCAAGAATTACTGCAAAAACATTGGCAACACTGGCTGGAACCGATACGCGCCGAACATCAAGCCGTTGCCGACTGGCAAGCACTGTGCGCCGATGCCATGCAAGCGGCACTTGCCAGTTACCAGCGGGATTTTTTAAATCATCCGCATCATTATGAAACCTTTCAGCAAGCACTGGCGGAATTACTGACGCTCTTGGAAATTCCGCATTTAGCGGGCTTTTTAGCAGGTGCGCGTAAAGCCTTGACGTGGCCGCTCAGGCAAATCATGAAACTGGGGCGCAAACGCGAACACATTGCCAACAGCAGTCATGAAGTGGCGTTACTAAAACAAATTGCCGAACATACCTTGATTCAACTGGTCGATAAATTACTCGACCACGCGGAAAACAATGTACAAAGTCAATGGTGGAAAGCTTTAAACTCTTTACTACGCGCTGAACGGATACGGATGCTGGAAGAATTTTCCAACGCCGCGCACCACTACCACATTGATTTTCAGCAGGACGTAGAACACGCCGCCGAGCAGCTGTATCATAAACTGCAACAACAGCCGATGGTGTTAAACACCTTACGCGCCACCCGCGTTACTGCCGATGCCGCCGTGATTGCGTTCACGTTACACACAGGTGGTATTGGCGTACAAGATTTAGTGATTGCCCCTGCGATGCTGACCGTGACTTCCATGCTCACTGAAAGCGCGATAGGCAGCTATATGTACAAAGTAGAAAACGATTTGAAACAACAGCAACTCAGCATTGTTAAACAACGGCTGTTTATCGATACCTTGATTAACCGCCTGTCAGCATTACCTGAACACCTGTCCGCCCTCACTTATTTCAACATTCCGCTGGAGTCGCTGCACGCGGCCGAGCAACAACTCATCGACAAACGTCATGGCTTACGATTACTCTGAATTAGTCGCACAAACCCGCCGCTGGGCAGAACACGCACACGCCGCAGGTTGGTTAAATGCGAGCAACGCACAACAACTGCATGATATAGACACCCGCTCGCCTGATGGCTTATTTACCAGTCCACACGCCGCAAGCACACGCCCGTTAATCGTTGCCTTCATGGGCGGCACAGGTGTCGGCAAAAGCGCGTTACTCAATCGCTTGGCAGGTAAAGCCATTGCCAAATCAGGCATAGAACGCCCGACTTCGCGTGAAGTCACCCTGTTTCATCATCACAGTATCGCCCTGCCCGCTTTGGCTGACCAACTGCCACTGGCAAAAATCAATCTTGCTCATCATGATGACGAGCGCAAAAAAAATATCATCTGGATTGATATGCCTGATTTTGACAGTACCGAACTGAGCAACAAACAGCAGGTATTAGACTGGCTGCCGCATATTGACATTCTGATTTATGTGGTCAGTCCTGAGCGGTATCGGGACGAAAAAGCGTGG
The DNA here is from genome assembly GCA_030654015.1 of Methylococcales bacterium. Classification (GTDB taxonomy): domain Bacteria; phylum Pseudomonadota; class Gammaproteobacteria; order Methylococcales; family Methylomonadaceae; genus UBA4132. Next base: position 12,331 of record JAURYI010000095.1, read on the forward strand.
CGGTTATTACTTGCCGAAGGCGGCAAACACGCATGGTTATTTGTGATGAACCAATGGGACAGAGGGCAACCTGCGCAACTTGCCGATTTTAATCAGCAACTGCAAAAAGCAGGTTTTATTGCCCCGATGATGTTTACCACCGCCTGTGTTGAGGACGCGCCAGTCGATGAATTTATCCAACTGGAAGATCTGATTGTGTCTCTCGCCAGTCAACACATTATTGAACAACTGGAACAGCGCGGCACACACGTTCGTAAACAAGCACTGAAACAAACCCTTGAAAACGCACGCGCCGCCTTGGGGTCACCACAACACGCCCAGCAACTGACAGCACATTGGCATGAACAATGGCAAGCCACCTGCACCCTGCTACAACAAGGCTTTGTCTGGTCATGCCAACAAATCGCCCGCCACCACGCCAGTCACGCGGCTGATTTAATTGAATCCTCTACGCTGGCCAAATACGCCGACAATCAGCGCACACCACTCTGGGACGAATGGGCAGAAACCCGTTTTAATGACGCGCTTGATGAATTTATCAACACCGCCGACCAAGCGGGTTTACCCGTGTCGCCGCTGAAAAAACACCTGTCACCATTACGCGAGAAAGCAGGAAAAATCGTCCACACACAAAGCGAATTATCCGCGCGTCTCGCGTTAGCCGCACCGGGTAGTGCCTTGCATCGGGGCTTTTTAAAAATCATGCGCTTATGTGAAATCACCCTGCCGCTCACTGCAATGGCATGGGTGACTTATCAAGTGTTTATCGGTTATTACCACAGCAACATGACTGCCGTTCCCTATCTGGGCGTGGATTTTGCGGTGCATAGCGGTTTATTGATTGCCCTGACATGGCTGATTCCATTTTTTATTTTGAAAAAAGCCCAGCCTTCACTAGAAAAAAGTGCCTTAATCGGACTTAACAAAGGCATTATCACCGCATTCAGCATGATAGACGGTGACGTGTCCGCCGTTATTGATGAGGTAATCCAGCAACACGCCGAGCAATGCCGACAACTGACTGAATTGGTTGCGCACTGTGACAACGATGAACCGCTGGTGATTGACGATAACAGCCCCTTAACCAGAATGCTGGTGTGAACAGATTCATGACTGCCAGTCATTCCCTGTGTTATGCGGGATAGGCTTATGTGGGAGTGGCTTTAGCCACGATGATCGTGGCTAAAGC
>JAURYI010000116.1 GCA_030654015.1 Methylococcales bacterium
ACCACCTTATTCGCCTGACCTTAATCCAATTGAAAAAAAATGGGCGCAAGCTAAAGCAATCCGCCGACAAAAAAGATGTTCTGTCGATGAGCTTTTCAAACAGTGCTTTTAATAATCAGTTTATTGGCGGCTGGCTATATACGCCAGTCATCACAGTTTGCCTGACAATATCAGCGATAAAAGCATTCTGCTGACCAGCTATTTTAACGGTACTGTCTGGACATTGCAGTTTGAGCAAATTGCAGGGGCTGGCGCAGCGGATTATAGTAAGGCATGGATTACGCTGATTACAGGATTTTTCATCAGTACCTTATTGTTTTTATTATCGTATTCTTACCTCAATACGCGTATCAATGCGGTACTCATTGCCGCCCGACTCACTGAACAACTGCAAGAAAGTGAAAGCCGTTTTCGTTTACTTGCCGATTCTGCGCCTGTACTGATTTGGTTGGCGGGTACGGACAAGCTGTGTTATCAATTCAATAAAGGCTGGCTGGATTTTACGGGGCGTACATTAACGCAGGAAGCAGGTCATGGGTGGCGGCAAGGTATTCACAGCGACGATCTTCAACATTGCATGGACACCTACAATACCGCGTTTGAAACACATTTACCGTTTACCAAAGAATTCCGCTTGCGTCGTTATGATGGCGAGTATCGCTGGTTACTGGATACGGGAATGCCGCGTTTTGCCGATGATGGACTGTTTCTCGGTTATATAGGCTCTTGTGTGGATATTACCGACCGCAAATACTCAGAACAGGCATTGAAAGAAAGTGAACTTAAATTTAAAACAGTGGCTAATTTTGCTTACGATTGGGAATACTGGGTGGACAAAGACGGTCGGGTGATTTATATATCGCCTTCCTGCGAAAGAATAAGCGGTTATACAGCGGAAGAATTTTTAGCCGATAACTTGCTTTTGAAAAAAATAATACATCCCGATGATGAAAAATTATGGGATGCCCATGCAGGAAAAGCGTATTTTTTTGATCGGGTACATGATACCGATGAGCTGGATTTTAAAATCATAAAAAAAGACGGTTCTATCGCTTATATCGGACATTTATGCAGACCTGTGTTTGATGACAATGGGCATTCCCTTGGCAGACGAGTAAGCAATAGAGACGTTACCGAGCGTAAACAAACCGAAGCGGCTCTGCGTATTGCCGCCACCGTGTTTGAATCACAAGAAGGTATGATGATTACCGATGCCAACGAAATTATTCTTAATGTTAATCGGGCATTTACCTTGATTACTGGCTACAGTGCGGAAGATGTTATTGGCAAAACCCCGCGTATCTTGCATTCGGAACAACAGAATAAGGCATTTTATACGGCTATATGGAAAGACATCTATAACACAGGTGCATGGCAAGGCGAAATATGGAATCGGCGCAAAAACGGTGAAGTCTATCCAGAACAACTGACCATTACGGCGGTAAAAGGTAATGACAATATCGTGACCCATTATGTCGCCACGCTGTTCGATATTACTGAGCGCAAAGCCACCGAAGAATATATTCATCATCTGGCTTTTTATGACCAGTTAACACAATTACCCAACCGCCGCCTGTTACAGGAACGCCTGAAACACGGTATTGAGCTTAATCGGCGTACGGGTACGGGTAGCCAAATGGCGGTATTAATGATGGATCTGGATAAATTTAAAGCCGTTAATGACACTTTAGGTCATGCCGCTGGTGATGAATTGTTGCAACAGGTCGCCAAGCGTATTAAAGCCCGCTTGCGCAAAGTCGATCTGGTGGCACGTTTAGGCGGTGACGAGTTTGTGATATTAATAGAAAATGCCCATCGTTGTGAAGATATCGCTCACATTGCCAAGGTCATTATTTATACATTAAGCCAGTCGTTTGCCCTGTCAAAAGATCATGAGGTCTTTATCGGAGCCAGTATTGGCATTGCGATTCATCCACAGCATGGCAGTGATGCGGATGAACTGATGGATAACGCCGATGCTGCCTTGTATCATGCCAAAAAACAGGGACGCGGTTGTTTTGCCTGTTTTTCTGAAGAAATGACCAGAAAAATCTAGCCTAGACGCTGGTATATTGCGCAATCAGATTTTGTAACTGGTCTTTATTCAACAGATGACTATCGACTTTAAGATAGGCGACCGCCTCTTCATGATGCACGGTAACTTCCACAACACCTGCAATCGCCAATAACTGGCTGACAAATCCAGTGCTGGTCTGCTCATTGACGTTTTCCAGAGAAATCAGCATATTACTTAAGTAGCGCGGTTGTTTCATGGTCAATGACACCAAAAACCAACTGAATGCCATGACTGCACAAAATAAAAATACTGCGGTCACGCCATAACGCCCGTTAAACCAGCCACCTAACGCACCGCCTAAAAACAAGCCCATGAACTGCGAGCTGGAATACGCGCCCATTGCCGTGCCTTTTAAATCAGCGGGTGCAGTTTTGGAAATCAACGAGGGCAGGGTGGCTTCCAATAAATTAAAGCCGCAAAAAAATACCCACAAAAAGCCGATAATACTGATTAACTCATCATGCAGAAACGACAAGCCCAGCGTTGATAATGCCAACACGGCAACAGCTCCTAAAAACACCGCTTTCATCTTGCGTTTTTTTTCTGCCAGAATAATGAACGGAATCATCACCGCCATTGAGGTGGCAAACACAGGTAAATACACCTGCCATTCTTGCCCAGCCTGTAAACCTGCCTGACGCATTAACGAGGGAACAACAACAAAAATCGCCATTAAAAGAAGATGTTGGACAAAAATACCGTAATCCAGACGTAATAAATCAGGATTTTTTAATGCACTCATCGCCTGTTCTGGGACAAATTCGGCATCACGGTGTAGTTTGGATTTTTGCGGATTCGGCACGACATACAGCACCGACAACATTGCTAACAGCGTTAATACAGCCGTGGCAGCAAACACCATCTGCACGCCGCCAAAGCCTGAAATAATCGGCCCTGCGACCATACCGATACCGAAAGACGCACCGATACTCGCGCCAATCATCGCCATTGCTTTCGTTCTATGTACTTCCTGCGTTAAATCCGCCACCAATGCCATTACCACCGCCGACACCGCACCCGCACCTTGAAACGCCCGACCGATTAACACACCATAAATCGTGCTGGATAACGCGGCGATAACACTACCGATAAAAAATAACGACAAGCCAATCAGAATAATTTTTTTACGCCCGAATTTATCGGACAACAGACCAAAGGGAATTTGCAACAACACCTGCGGCAAGCCATAAATACCCATCGCCAAGCCAATCAACGCGGGTGTTGAACCTTCCAGTTGTTCAGCAAACAGCGGTAATACGGGCAAAATCATAAATAGCCCCAGCATTCGCAACGCATAAACGCTCGCCAATGACCAAGTAGCCTTTTTTTCCGACGCGCTCATCGGGCTGGTAATATCTTGTACAGTAGACAAAACTCAAAACCTCATAAATAATTTGTATTAAAAATCAATATCTTGTTAATGTGTTGCAAAAGGGTTATTTTTTGTCTTTCCTTTTTCTTTCCATTTTTTTATTGCCAACGCATTAAATATAACAGCTTATCCTGAATAATCGGGAGCAAGATGCGAATGTCTCATATTAACATTTAAGCTGGAGTGTCCGAGAATCTTTTGAACGGCGACAACTGATGTTTAGAATCAGGTTACAATAACCGTTTATTTTATAATTATTAACAAACAGGATATTTACATGAGCAGTTTGCCTCCATGTCCAAAATGCGGTTCAGAATACACTTACGAAGACAACAAACTATACATCTGCCCTGAATGCGCTCATGAATGGGGACAAGACACAGGCGAGGAAGCCGAACAAGGACTTATCGTGAAAGATGCTAATGGAAATTTACTGCAAGATGGTGACAATGTAACGGTGATTAAAGATTTAAAAGTCAAAGGCTCGTCATCGGTGATTAAAGTAGGCACTAAAGTTAAAATCCTCCGCCTGATTGACGGTGACCACGATATTGACTGTAGAGTTGATGGCATCGGCGCAATGCAGTTGAAATCAGAATTTGTCAAAAAAGCATAGTGTCATACACGGATTACAAACGGTAAGAGCCGTATTTGCGGGGTACGCATTCCGCGTACCCCGTACCAGTAAAATCCAATAATGAGGGCATAACAGGGTGCATTTAAATGACTGGTTTTAAAACGATTCCCGCTTATTGAAACAACACCGCCACACTAATCATCACTGCCCCGATAATCATCGCCCACACCGTGGTAGTGTGATTATTCTCCATTTGTTGGCGTAACAATTCCATTTCTCGGCGTTGTGCTTCCGCGCGTTGTTGCGCGTAAGCGGCATTATCCAAGGCTTTATAAAGTAACGAAGGAATCTCGGGAAACTGCTCAGCAAATTCTGGAAATTGCTTAATGATACGGGTGATCTTCGCTTTAGGGCCGATACGGTCATGAAACCAGCTTTCTAAAAACGGTTTTGCCGTTTGCCATAAATCCAGTTCAGGATATAACTCACGCCCTAAACCCTCAATATTCAGCAAGGTTTTTTGTAATAACACCAATTGCGGCTGGACGTGCATATCAAATCGTCGCGCGGTTTGAAACAAGCGTAATAATAATTGCCCAAAAGAAATATCTTTCAGCGGTTTTTCAAAAATCGGTTCGCAAACGCTACGAATCGCCGATTCAAATTCTTCAATGCGCGTGCCGCTGGGAACCCAACCTGATTCAACGTGCATTTCCGCCACTTTGCGATAATCACGATTGAAAAACGCCAAGAAATTTTCCGCCAGATAACGTTGATCGGACAGCGACAACGTGCCGACAATACCAAAATCCACTGCGATATATTTATTGGGTAAATCGACAAAAATATTACCAGGGTGCATATCAGCATGGAAAAAATTATCACGGAATACTTGCGTGAAAAATATTTCCACACCGCGTTCTGCCAGTGATTTAAAATCCGCGCCGCCTGCTTTTAATGCCTCAATATCACCGACGGGAATACCGTGTATGCGCTCCATCACCATGACTTTTTTGCGCGTCAGCGACCAGTGAATTTCGGGAATATAAATAAGTTCTGATCCTTCAAAATTACGGCGTAATTTTGCCGCATTTGCCGCTTCACGCACTAAATCCAACTCGTCCAGCGTAGTGCGTTCAAATTCTGCCACTACCTCTATTGCGCGTAGACGTTTGGCATCCGCCCAAAAACGCTCCGCAATCCGTGCTAATTCATGCAACAAGCCCATATCAGAAATAATGCGTTGCTCAATGTCAGGGCGTAATACTTTAACGACCACTTGTTCGCCCGTGTGCAGTACGGCAGTATGCACCTGTGCAACCGAAGCAGAGGCGAGGGGAGTCGGGTCAAATTCGGCAAAGGCTTCCGCGATGCTCATGCCCAGTTCGGCTTCAATAATCGCGCGGGCAACCTCATTACCAAACGGTGGCACACGGTCTTGTAATTTAACCAATTCATCCGCTATGTCATCGGACAGCAAGTCTTTGCGTGTTGATAAGGCTTGACCAAACTTAACATAAATAGGGCCTAAATCTTCCAGTGCGTGACGAATACGCACGCCGCGCGGCTCAGATTTACGTTTTAACCAGTAATAAGGTGAAAAAATCGCCAGATAGCGAATCGGACGGAATAAATGGGTTTTTAACACAATTTCATCCAGCCCATGCAGAACCAGAACCCAGCTAATATGGATTAAACGAAACACTATTTTTGGATGAATCACGAATGACCTTCAGGTTGATAACAATATTCACTGTCCGTGGGTTCTGAATTTCAGCAATCCCTGCCGAAATGATGCGGTTAAGCCTATTAAATGACTATTTTTCCAGCCGCTCAATGCGACTTTGCAAGCGGTCGAGATCGGTGCGCAATTCATCAACCTCGGTATAAAACATCTCCGCTTCGGGAACAGCAGGTAAATCTTGCGTTTCTTCTTGCAGAAATTCGCTGGCGTTGAGTTTAAACGTATCCAGTGATTCTTTGCTCCAGTTTTTACCTGCGCGAAAAAATTCCGCCAGATTATGGGCAACGGTTTCGCCTGTGTAACGTGCCAGTTTACCTTCTAAATTAATATCCAGCTTAGCGAATAATTCCTGAAATTTGCGCCCCGTGTGGGTGTCGCCTTCCATCGTGACTTCACCTGAAAACAGCGCATTCATCGGCTTACCGCTCAAACCCATTAAACCAAACGCCACCAATGAACCTGTTAAATGGGTATCAGCAGGCTGGGGTAGATAATCCAAACATTGAATGCTATCCGCCGTCGGGCATAAATAAATGGTTTCATTAAAGGGCGTAATCGTAATAGCAACAACTTTGCCCGCTAACGGCGCGAGAATACTACTGACATTATCATCTAAAGACAAATAGTGATTAATCGCGCTTTCCAGCGTGGCAATAATAAGCGGTTTTATAGTCATGGGATAACACTCTGTTCGTTGGCTAACTGTTGTAAATAATCGCTCATGTCTTCGTTAGTGACGCGGGCATAAATATCGGCGACGGCTAAGGTTAACTCCAATGACGTAAACGTCACCTCATCGCCTAAAAAATAATGTTCAGAAACCCAGCCATTCGCACGGCGGCACACTTCAACATCAACAAAATCCTGCTCGATTAAAACATATTCCTGCAAACTGGGCAGCGTTTTATAAGCCGTCATTTTAAGGCTTTTATCATTACGGCGTGTGCCTTTAGATAACACCTCGACAATAATCACAGGCTTTTCGGTGTAATAATCATCGCCTTGTTCGTCATCACACACCACCAACACATCAGGATAGAAAAAGTGTCCATCGGCTTTGACTTTTATATCCGACATAAACGGTTCACAGCGCAGGTCTTTTAAATGAATGGTTAATGCCGTCAGTATATTTCCAGAAATCCGTTCATGATTACGACTCGACCCCGCCATTGCATACACGTCACCGTAAATATACTCGTGCTTAATATCGCTGGCTTGTTCGCCGTTTAAATACTCGGCTTCGGTTAAATAAGAGTGTGCGTGTAAAGCCATGATGTGACTCCTAGAAATTAGCTACTTTGTTAATAAAACAAGTAGCCTAGATGGAGCGTAGCGGAATCTATGATGATTTTGGAATGTTACGTTATCCCGCATTCCGTAAAGCTTTATACTGGCTACTTACTTATTTATATGCTGTATTGTTGATAAATTAATATTTTTGATGCTTTAGTCCAAGCATGGATAATCTTCTAGCTAGAGAATAAACAGTTAGGTAATCATATCGATTTTTATTGCAAAAATCCCAATAACGTCCATGTGCCAGCCAATGCCGAAATTTAAATGCCCCTTTTAAATCACTTAACAAATCCTTTTTATCTTTATCGTTTTTATAAAATTCTTTCCATGTATTTAATATACATTCCTCTAAGCTTGCTTTCTCTTCTCTATCTTTATATATCTTATTTAATTCAATAGAAAGTTGGTTATTCAATTTTTTTGAATTTGCTCGAATTCGATAATCATCTCTAAAGTCAGCTTCGATAGAGGCGAGTATATTAAGGGAACAGTTATATTCTAATTCAATAACAAACTGTATTTTCGACATTTTTAAATCTGATTTAGTCCATCCAGCATATATAGTCTCTTTTGAAATAAGGTCAAATTCTATAGATTCGATAGCTTTTTTAGTAAAAAGATAAAAGTTATGAATTTCATCTAATTTTAAACGAGTTCCATAGGGCATACTTAAATTTACACTCTTTTAATAAAAAGCAGACAAAGAAGATTGCATTTTTTCACCATATCCGACATCAGCAAAAGCATTTAAAAATTCGTCTTCTGTCAGTTTTAAATAAGCCATTTGTTCAGGAAAATTCATAATTTTCCATTCAACTTTTTCAGGAATAGGAGATAGGTATGGGGCAGAATTTTTAGAATCAAATCCTTTCCAATCTTTTTTAACTAAAAGAATATGAGTTTTTCCATAATTACCTATTATATCTATCCTGCCAAATGCACCAACAGCAAATGTGCCTTTAGGTTCAAATAGAATAGTGGTATGTCTATCATCTTTAACTTTAACTATTAAACTATTTATTAAATAACCACCAATTCCTTCTTCAAATAGTTCGTGTTCTTTAATCTCAAATTCCATTTTATCATCGTAATCTTTCAAATACCCCCGTATTTTTTTATAGAAAAAATCTACTTTTTTTATCCATTGATTTTTTCTTTTAGTAATTAATTCGGATTCGCTAATGGTTGTATTACCAACTTTTTTATTTAAAAAATCACTAAATTTTTCTTTAGTAGTCATACTATATACCTTTTAATTTTATGTAATTCGTAAATTTGTAGGTTGGATTAACGTTAATATAAGCCAATAATATCATCGTATTATGTTGGGTTACGGCTATCGCCTAACCTAAAACCTATTTAATTAATTGTGTTATCTGGCTACTTTATATAATTCCGCAAGGCTTGATTAATGAGTTGCTGACAACTCTGTTTAAACCATGCCAATACATCATTATCCAATTTAACATTGCTTTGATGTGTTGCTGAATAAAATCGCCCTACTTGCGCATTTTTCCAATTTGTTTGTTCTGAAATATCGCTAGTATCAATAGCTTCATCAGCCATAGAGGTGAGATGATTTAATTCTACGGTTTGTTTTTTAGTGAGCTTGTTCATAACATTCACTTTCAGAGCCTTGTTTAACGACTGCCAGTCCTTTAAGGCATAGCTATCTACACAAATTAACAATGAAAAATAGTATCATAATAGAATGACTAAAAAACACTCACAAACATTGATGCACGCTTGTCCAAACGCTATCAGCAGCTGATTGAAGAATCCTTGA